>JBDGPV010000031.1:0-601 GCA_042219485.1 Haloferacaceae archaeon | reverse complement strand
CCGAGGCAGACCGGAGATATCAGTCAATCGGGGGTTCAAATCCCTCCAGCCCCACTTACATCTTAAAGCCGAAGAGTGTGAAAACTTCGAGACGCCGTTCATCTGCGACTACTGCGGTGGACGGCGCGAGGTTACGCCGTACAAGTGTCCTGCCCTGCAGGACGGGTGGTGTCACCCATGACCCGTCGGTTCTGCCGGACCTGCGGCGCGCGACGCCGCCCGGTCCCCGGTGATCCGACCGGCGGCCTCGCCTGCCCCGAGTGCCGGCCGTCGCTGTTCGACCGGAGGGCCGCCGCATGAGCAGCGGCGCGCGCGAGCCAGCGGCCGACGACCCGCTGGCCGAGGCCGCCGATCCGCTCGCGGACCGGCTCGACGAGCCCGCGGTGTTCGCCCCGCCCGAGGGGTGGAGCACGACGACCAGCTGGCGGCGCGCGCAGGCAGAGCGCGACCTCGGCGGTCCCATCGACCCCGCACACCGGGTCGTGCTCCTCGAGGAGAGCGAGGCGCAGCGCCGCGTCCTGTGGGTCATCTCCGGGGGTGAACTCCGGGCCGAGTGCCCCTGCCGGGGGTATCGGTATCACGACGGGTGGTGTGCGCACGT
>JBDGPV010000106.1:0-26823 GCA_042219485.1 Haloferacaceae archaeon | reverse complement strand
CCTCCTTCTCGACGGCGAGTTCGAGGTCCCGCCGGTCGGCCTCGGTCACCACGTCGACGTCGAGGTCGACCCCGGGGAGGTTCACCCCCTGGTGGCTCGTCAGTTCGCCGCCCGACTCGACGCGGGCGTGGACGACGCCGCCCTCGACCCGCTCGACGGTCGTCTCGATCCGGCCGTCGTCGAGCAGCACCCGGTCACCGGGCACGGCGTCGTCGACCGGAAAGGAAAGCCCGACCTCTTCGGCGGTCACCGTGTCGCCCTCGACGAACCGGACGAGCGACCCCTCGGTCAGGGCGACGGGCGCGTCGGTCGCCGCGGTTCTGATCTCCGGGCCCTGCATGTCGAGCATCACCGCGAGGGGTTCGGCCGTCGCGTCGTCGACCGCGCGGGTCCGGTCGATGACCGCGGCGCGCTCTTCGGGGGTGCCGTGGCTCGCGTTGAGCCGCGCGACCGACATCCCGGCCTCGGAGAGCGCCCGGATCGTCGACCGGTCGTCCGATGCCGGGCCGAGCGTGCAGACGATCTTCGCGTTGCGCATGGGGGCGGCTTCGCGGCCGCCCGTCAAGAAACCGCCGAGACGGCCCCGGCCCGGGACGGCCCGTCCCGCGGACGACCGGACGCGGCCCCGCGAGGGTTCTCTCGCTGAGGACCGCACGCGGCCCCATGACGGTCGGCGGCCGGGGATCGGATCGTCGGGCGGCGGCCCCCGGAGCACCCGACCGGTCGCGTCCGGCGCGACCCGGCCGGGATCGCGGGGGGCCCCGGGCCGTCACGCCCGCCGGCCGGTCAGCCCGTCACGCCGTCGAATCCGCCCGCCCGCTGGCCGTCCCCGTCGAGATCGACGACGCCGTCGTGGGCGTCCGCGACGCTCGCCGCGCGGGCGCGGACGGCCCCGCTCAAGTCGACCGCCGGCCGTTCGCGGTCGCGGTCGTCGGACAGCGCCGTCAGGAGCGACCGCACCCGCTCGACGAACGACACGACGTCGTCGGCGCGGTCGACGATGGTGTCGGCGAACCCGGCGACCTCCCCCTCGGACGCGTCCCGGATGAGTTCCGCCCGCGACCGGACGATCATCATCGCGTTGAGCACGTCGTGGCGGAGCGTGCTGTTGAGGAACGAGAACCGGTCCCGGGCGCGCCGGGCGCGGAGGGCGTCGCGCCGGACCCGGGCGTACAGCCACCCGACCAGCAGCCCCCCGACGGTGCCGGTGCCCCAGGAGGTGAACAGGACGAACGGCAGTTCGGCGACCGCCCGGCCCTCGAACAGGCGGACCGCCACCGTCAACGCCGCGACGGCGAGCTGGGCGACGCCGCCGGCGAGACAGGAGCCGGCGACCAGCCACCGACCCGGGCCGCCGAACGCGCTGCGACTGAGCCGGTAGGCCCCGTACCACACGACCCCGGCGAGGCCGACGCCGATCAGGAAGGCGGCGACCGGCGGGAGCAGGACGTCCAGCCCGGCGAGTTCGCGCTCCAGGTTCCAGAGGGCGGTGATGAAGGTGACCAGGCCGAGGAGGGCGACGACGGCCGGCGGGCCGACGTCGGGGGCGGGGAGATCGGCCGCGCGGCCGAAGATCGGCGGCCCCCCGTCGTCGGCCGGGTCCTCGGGCGCGGAAGCCACGTGTCGAGCGTCACTTCCGCACCGCCGTGTAAATCAGTACCGGCCCGCCGGCGCCGGCCGCCCGGCCGGGGCGCGCGGGGGACGGGGGGATCAGCGGACCCGCTCGCCCGGCACGGCGTCGCCGTGGGTGGTGAGCAGGTCCGCCTCGTCGCCCGCCGCGAGCACCATGCCGTCGCTCTCGACGCCGAACAGCTCCGCCTTCTCCAGGTTCGCGGCCAGGACGACCCGCTTGCCGGGCAGCGCGTCGAGGTCGTGGAGCCGCTTGATGCCCGCGACGACCTGCCGGGTCTCGACGCCGATGTCCACGGTGAGCTTCGCCAGGTCGTCGGCCCCCTCGATCCCCTCGGCGTCGAGGACGCGGCCGACCCGAAGGTCGAGGTCGCGGAACGCCTCGACGCTCACCCGTTCGTCCGCGACCGGTTCGAGGTCGGCGTCGGCGGCCGCGTCGGTCGTCCCGTCGTCGCCGTCCGCGTCCGCGTCGCCGTTCGCGTCTGGTTCCCCCTCGGCGGTCCGGGCGCGGTCTTCGAGCTTCGCGGTCAGTTCCTCGACCCGCTCGTCGGCCACCTGCTCGAACGGCTCGACGGGCTCGTCGAACTCGTCCGCCGGCGCGTCGAGCGCCGCCTCGACGGTGGCCTCGTGGATCGACGCCGGCTCGTTCATGCGGTCCCAGACCGCCTCGGCGGTGTCGGGCGCGACCGGTTCGAGGAGGAGGAGGACCGCCCGGGCGACCTGGACGCAGTCCCGGATCACCGCGGCCGCGCGGTCGGGCTCGGCCTCGACCAGGTTCCACGGCTCGTTGCGCTGGATGTACTCGTTGCCGAAGCGGGCCAGGTCGACGGCCGCCTCGCCGACCGCGCGCACCGAGTAGTCGTTGACCCCCGCCCGGAACTCCTCGATTGCCGCCTCGATCCGCTCGGCGACCTCGTCGGAGACCCCGCCGGCGTCGGGCGTGCCGCCGTAGTTGCGGTGGGCAAAGAGCAGCGACCGGTAGAGGAAGTTGCCGACGGTGCCGACGAGTTCGGTGTTCACCCGGTCGGCGAACTTCGACCACGAGAAGTCCACGTCCTGCTGGAAGCCGCCGTTGGTGGCGAGGTAGTACCGGAGCGGGTCGGGGTGGAACCCCTCGTCGAGGTACTCGTCGGCCCACACCGCCCGGTTGCGCGAGGTCGAAAAGCCCTTCCCCTCCAGGGTGATGAACCCGCTGGCCATCACCGCGCGGGGCTCGACGTAGCCGGCCCCCCGGAGCATCGCCGGCCAGAAGACGGTGTGGTGCTGGATGATGTCCCGCCCGATGACGTGGACGATCTCGCCCCCGGCCTCGGACGGGCCCGTCTCCCCCGGCCCCACGCCCGGGTCCGTCCAGGCCGCCTCCCAGTCGAAGGCGTCGGCCCCGACCCGCTCGCTGTACTGCTTCGTCGAGGCGACGTACTCGACGGGGGCGTCCACCCACACGTAGAGCACGAGGTCGTCGCGGTCCTCGCCGGGGTAGTCGATGCCCCAGTCCATGTCGCGGGTGATACACCAGTCCCGCAGGTCGCCCTCGATCCACTCCCGGGGCTGGTTCCGGGCGTTGTCGGTGCCCTCCAGGCGGTCGATGAACGCCCGGAGGTACTCCTGCATCTCCGAGACGCGGAAGAACTTGTGGCTGCGCTCGCGGTACTCCGCGGGGTTGCCGCTCAGCGCGCTGGTCGGCTCCTCGACCTCGCCGGGTTCGAGGTGGCGGCCACAGCCCTCGTCGCACTCGTCGCCGCGGGCGTGCTCCCCGCAGTACGGACAGGTCCCCTCGACGTACCGGTCGGGGAGGTACTGGTCGTCGACCGGGTCGTAGGCGACCATGATCTCCTTCTCGTAGACCAGGTCGTTCTCGATCAGCGCCCGGACGATCCCGCGGGTGAGTTCGACGTTGGTCGCGTCGTGGGTGTGGCCGTAGTTGTCGAACTCGACGCCGAACTTCGGGAAGGTCGCCTCGTAGGTCTCGTGCCAGCGCAGCGCGAACTCCTCCGGGGTGACGCCCTCCTCCTCGGCGTTGACGGCCACGGGGGTCCCGTGCATGTCCGAACCGCAGACGAAGGCCGTCTCCTGGCCGAGCTTGCGGAGCGCCCGCGCGTAGACGTCGCCGCCGACGTAGGTCCGCAGGTGACCGATGTGCAGGTCGCCGTTGGCGTACGGCAGCCCGCAGGTCACCACCGCGGGGG
This sequence comes from Haloferacaceae archaeon, assembly GCA_042219485.1. Lineage (GTDB taxonomy): Archaea > Halobacteriota > Halobacteria > Halobacteriales > Haloferacaceae > CAZMLQ01. The sequence continues at coordinate 23,008 of JBDGPV010000106.1, read as the reverse complement.
TCTCCGTCGGGAACGCCTCGTGGTCTCCGTCGTCCATGTGCGCGTGAAGGGCCATCGGGGTCTAAAGCGCGCTGGTTCCCCGGTCCGGGACCGTGGGGGCCGCGACGCCGGGCGGTCAGAACGCCGCGAGCGCCCCGCCAGCCAGCCCCAGCGTCACCAGCAGGCGGCCGACGCTGCCCGCGAACGTCGCGGCCGCGAACCGGAGGTAGTCCTCCTCCAGCACCGCGAACGCGTAGATCGAGAGGGTGTCGGGGAAGAACGGCACCGAGAGCGCCAGCGCCAGCCCCGCGTAGCCGTACCGGCGGGCGAGTTCGACGGTCCGCTTCTCGGACCACTCCATCACGTCGAACCGCGACCGCCGGAGCCGCCGCACGACCGGCCCGGCCTGCTTCGCCTCCTGGCCGATGTGGAAGGCGAGGACGCTCCCGGCCGACTTGCCGACCGCGCTCGTGAGGATGATGACCGCCAGGCGCGCCGCGTACGGGAGCCCGAGGTCCAGCGGCGCGAGCAGGACGACCTCGCTCACGCCGGGCAGGACGAACGCGATCAGGAACGAGTAGACGAAGATGATCCCCAGCCCCGGCCACCCGGTCGCGGTGCGGACCGCCCCCGCCAGCCAGCCGTCGACGACCGCCGCGAGCGGGCCGGCCGCGGGGACGACCGGGGCGGCGTGGCCGCCGATCGGTGGCCCCGGAGGGGTGACGGCCGCGGGGACCGGAACGGCGGGCGCGGCCGGGGCGACCGCGACTGTCGGGACGGCCGGGAGGGCCGAGACGACCGGCGGGAGGAGGGACGACACGCGTGTTCGTGTCCGGGGAGGCGATCCGGGGTACTAAACCGTGCGGTCCGCGAGCCGGTCGCAGTCGGCGACGAACCGTTCGAGCGTTTCCCGCGTGACGTGGGGCATGCAGACCAGGCGCGTCTCGCCCGCGTCCGTCCGGGCGAGGCGCCACCCCTCGTCCCGGAGCGCCGCGAACAGCCGGTCCGGGAGGTCGGCGGTCACCAGCGGGAGGCCGTCGCCCAGCCCGACCCCGTGGCCGCGGTCGGCGAGCGCCGCCGCCACCCACCGGGCGTCGGCCATCGACCGCTCGCGGGCCGCCCGGTAGCCCTCGGGCCACAGGGCGTCCATCGCGGCGGCCGCGCCCGCGACGCCAGCGCCGCTCCGGGTGCCGGTCAGCGTGGCCTGCGACCGCGACTCCAGGTACGGCGTCTCGACGGCCAGCGCGTCCATCGTCGCCGCGTCGCGCGCGAGGAAGCCGCCCGCGGGGACGGGCGCCCGGCCGAGCTTGTGGGGGTCGATCGTCATCGTGTCGACCGGGGCCGCGCCGAACCCCCAGTCGTGATCGGTGAAGGGGAGGTAGAACCCGCCCCAGGCGGCGTCGACGTGGAGCCGGGCGCCGGCCGCCCGGGCGGCCGCGCCGAGTTCCGGCACCGGATCGACCCGCCCGCGGGCCGTCGATCCGGCCACCGCCACCACGAGGACGGTGTCGTCGTCGGTCGCCGCCCGGACCGCGTCCGGGTCGGCCCGCCCCGCGACCGTCGGGGTGGTCCGCAGTTCGACGCCGCACAGCGACGCGGCCTTCGCCAGGCTGAAGTGGGCGCTCGCGGGCGCCACCACGTTCGGCTCCGCGGCCGCGACCAGGTCCCGGGCGGCACGGACCGCCTGGACGTTCGCCTCGGTCCCGCCGCTCGCGACGTACCCGTGCGGGTCCGCCAGGCCGGCGACCGTACCCAGCGTCCCCACGGCCCGCGCCTCCAGGTCGGCGACCGCGCGGTACGTCGCCGGGTCGCCGGGGTTGTCGGCCAGGAACCGCTCGGCCGCCCGGCGCGCCGCCGGGTGGGGCTCGGTGCACATCGAGGAGAGGACGCGATCGAACGACTGCGGGCGGGCCGACGGCGGGGCGGGGCGGCCGCTCGACACGCCGCCGGCTTCCGGGGCGGGGCGCTTATCCCTGTCGGACCGGCGGTCGGCGCCGCCCCCTACGCGACGAGGATGTCGTCGTCGTCGGCGGCCGGGAGCGCCGCCCGGCCGTCCAGCGCCGCGGCGGTGCGCCCCCCGACCCACACGCCGTCGTCGGCGAGTCGGACACGGACCACGCCGGGACGGTCGACGAAGTGGCCCTGCTCGACCCGGAGTTCGTCGGGCGGGTCGCCGTCGAACGCCTCGACCGCGTGGAGGTACGCGCCGGCCGCGCCGGCCGCCGCCGCGGTGACGGGGTCCTCCGGGGCGTCGGGCGCCGCCGGGAACGACCGGGCGTGGAGCGCCGCGTCGAGCGCGTCGAAGGTGACGGGGTAGACGCCGGCGACGCCGTGCGCGTCGGCCAGGTCGGCGAGCGCCGCCCGGTCCGGGTCGGCGCCGCTCAGGCGTTCGAGGAAGTTGACCGGCACCACCAGGAACGGGCGGGTGACCGAGGCCACCGCCGCCGGCATGTCGGCGCCGACGTCCCGGAGCGCCGCGGGGGCGACCCCCAGCGCCGTCCCGGCGCGGTCGTAGTCCAGATCGACGGGATCGACGCTCGCGTCGCCGGCGGCGACCCACACCGCCCCCTCGTCGGTCGCTTCCGCCTCGACGGCGCCGGCCGCGGTGTCGAGGACGAGTGGGCCCGGATCGACGCGGCCGTCGGAGAGCAGGCGGGCGACCGCGGCCACCGTCGCACGGATCGGGGGGGCGGCGGAACCGTCCGCCCCGCTCGCGGTCCCGGTCCCGGGACCGTCCCCGTCGGCCACCTCCGTCCCGCGCTCGCCCCCGCCCTCGTCCCCGGTTCTGGCCGCGCCGCCGGGCGGACGGCCGCGGTCCCCGTCGGGCGGGACGTACCGCAGGCGCCGGTCGGCGTCGGCGCCGTCCGGCGGGGCGACGAACGCGGTCCCCCGGCCGCCGAGTTCGGCCGCCAGCGCCCGCCGCCGCCCCGCACCGATCCCCCCGGCGTCGGGCACCACGCCGACCGGCACGCCGGCGAGCGGTTCGGCCGCGAACGCGTCCACCACCCCAACCGGGACCGACCGGGCGCCGTCCGGGGCGGGGCCGTCGTCGCCCCCGCCGCCCTCGCCGCCATCGCCATCGCCATCGCCGTCGCCGGTCGTCCCGCGTCCCTCGCCCCCGTCCGCGTCGCGCCCGTCGCCGTTCCCGTCGGTCATGGGCCCGCCAACGGGCACGGGGGGGAAAGCTTCCCCGGCCGCCGCGGGCGGCCGCACACCGAAACCCTCCTCACCCGGCGGGCGATGGACCCCACCATGTCCCTCGCGGGCATCCTCGCGACGGCGGTCCTCCCGGTGGTCGGCCTGGCGGCCGTCGGGGCCGCGCTCGGGCGGTACGCGGCCGTCGACCCGGAGCCGCTGACGACGGTCGTGGTGTACGTCCTCGCGCCCGCGCTGGTCTTTCACAGCCTCGCCACGACGGCGGTCGGCGCCGGGACGGTCCTGCGGGTCGCCGTCGGCGTCGCCGCCGTGGCCGTCGCCGTCGGGGCCGTCGCAGCGGCGGTCGGCCGCCTCCGGGGCCACGACGACGCCCTCGTCGGCGCGCTGGTGCTCGTGACCGCGTTCGGGAACACCGGCAACTACGGCCTCCCGCTGTCGGCGTTCGCGTTCGGCGGGGTGGGCCGCTCGACGGCGGTCGTCTACCTCGTCGCCCAGTCCGTGCTCCTGTTCTCGGCCGGCGTCTACCTGGCCGCGTGGAGCGGCGGGTCGCGGGGCGGGGCGGGCGCCCGTCGGGTCCTGGAGTTGCCCCTGATCTACGCGGTGGGCGCCGCCCTCGCAGCCCGGCGGTTCGGCCTCGTCCCGCCGCCGGGAACGGACCTCATGGCGACCGTGCGGCTGGTCGGCGACGCCGCCGTTCCCGTCATGCTGCTCGTGCTCGGGCTCCAGCTCGAGCGCGCCGACATCGCGGCGTCGCTCGGCCGCGTCGCCGAACCGACGGTCCTGCGGATGGCGGTCGCGCCGCCCGTCGCGGTCGGCGTCGCGGCCGCGCTCGGCCTGGACCCGCCGGGCGTCGCCCGGACGTTCGTGCTCCAGTCGTCGATGCCGACGGCGGTGTTCCCGCTCGTGCTCCTGACCGAGTTCGCCGGCGACGCGACCGTCGACGGGACCCCGCTCCCGCAGTACGCGGGCGCCGTCGTCCTCGTCACGACCCTCGTCTCCGTGCCGGCCCTGACGGCGCTGATCGCCGTCCTGCGGTCCGGCGCCGTGGTCTGACCCGCCGCGCCGGCCGCCCGTCAGTCCGGGGCAGCCCCGTCGGTTCCGTCGCCCTCGTCGCCCTTGCCGCCCTCGTCGCCGACGTCGTCTGGCGCCGTCCAGTCGGGCCCGGGGGCGATCCAGAGGTCGCCGAAGAGGTCGTCCTGTCGGAGGCGGACGGCGCCGCGGTGGGCGAGAAAGAGCAGGGCCAGGTACGTGTGGACCGGCGCGCCGCCCGCGTCCCGCACCTCGGCGAACAGGGCCTCGTCCCGGCCGGCCCCGTACCGCTCGGCGAGCGCCGCGCGCACGTCGGCCGTGGCCGCCTCCATGTCCTCGGCGTGGGTGGCGCCGGTCACCTCGTCGGCTGTCGGCTCGCCCCCCGCCCGGCGGTCGTCGCCGGCGCGGTAGTCGAGCGTCTGGGTCCCGCGGGCGTAGGCCGGCCCGTCGGTGTCGTAGGTGCGTGACTCCTTCCACCACGCCCCGCGCTCGGCCTCCCGGAGTTCGCGGACGAGTTCGTCGAGCGTCTCCGGCGAGCCGCGGGCGTGCCGGCGTTCGAGCCGGCGGTCGAGCTCCTCGGAGAGCGCCGCGACGGGATCGCCCCCGGGCGGGGTCGCGCCGTCGTCGGCGCCGGCGCCCATCGCCGCCTCCCAGGGCTCGGGGCGGGGGTCCTCGGGCTCCTCGGGCTCCGGGGGCGCGACCAGCGCGTCGCTTTTCATCCGCAGGAGGACGCTCGCGTAGAAGAGCGCGCGCCCGGAGGTGCGGAGGTCGGTCGCCTCCAGCCGGTCGAGGAAGGCGTCGGTGACCGCCACGATGTCGATGTCCCAGGGCTCGATCTCGCCCTCCTCGGCGAGCTGGACGAGCAGTTCGACCGGCTCGACCTCGTCGTCGTCGGCCTCCCGGTCGTCGAGCGCGTCGGCCGCGACGGCGCCGACGGCGTCGGGGACCTCAGTCACCGGCCCGCACCTCCCCGTCCGCGCCGTCCGCGCCGTCCGCGCCGTCCGAGGGGTCGGCGTCGCCGCCGTCGGGGGCGGCCTCCGGGGGGGCCGAGAGGTCGATGCCGGTCACGGCGCTCACGTTGTCCTCCTGCATCGTGACGCCGATGGCCCGCTCGGAGCGCTCCAGCAGCGCCGAGCGGTGCGAGACGACGAGGAACTGCGCGTCGCCGGCCAGGTCGTCGACCATCTCGCCGACCCGCTCGGCGTTCTCGGCGTCGAGGAAGGCGTCGATCTCGTCGAGCGCGTAGAACGGCGCCGGGTTGTGCCGCTGGATGGCGAAGATGAACGCGAGCGCCGTCAGCGACTTCTCGCCGCCGCTCATCGCGTCCAGCCGCTGGACCGGCTTGTCCGCCGGCCGGGCCTTCATCGTCAGCCCGCCGTCGAACGGGTCGGCCTCGTTCTCCAGGTGGAGCTCGCCCGTCCCGTCGGACAGCCGCGCGAACACGTCCCGGAACTGCTCGTCGATGGACTCGAAGGCGTCCATGAACGTCTCGCGCTTGCGGGACTCGTAGCGGTCGATCCGCTCCGCGATGCCGTCCCGCTCCTCGACGAGCGTGTCCCGCCGGTCGCGCAGGTCCTCCAGCGCGCGCTCGACCTCGTCGTACTCGTCGATCGCGAGCATGTTGACCGGCTCGAGCGCCGCCATCTCCGCCTCGATCCGGTCGATCTCGGCCTCGACCTCGTCGTGGTCCGGGACCTCGTCGGGGTCGTACTCGCCGACCTCGCTCTCCAGCTCCTCGATCTCCCACGACAGCCGCTCGGCGCGGTCCGAGAGGTCCGACAGGTCGGCCTCGGCCTCGCGCACCCGCTCCTCCTGCTCGTCGCGTGCCGACCGGGCCTCGCGCAGGTCCGCGGCCAGGTCCTCGCGCTCGGCCTTGAGGTCCGCGAGCTCCTCCTCCAGCTCCGCGACGGCCGCGCGCCGGTCCTCGAGGGCGGCCTCCCGCTCCTCGATCCGCTCCTCGAGGTCCGCGATCCGCTCCTCGGCTTCCGCCTTGCGCTCCTCGGCCCGCTCGACGGTCGCCTCCAGGTCCGCGACCGCCTCCTCGGCGTACTCCTTCTCGACGTCGAGCTCGTTCAGCCGGGCGTCGAGCTCGTCGGCCCGGTCCTCCAGGTCCGCGATCTCGTCGCGGATCCCGTCGGCCTTCTCGGTCAGTTCGGGGACCCGCGAGTCCGCGAGGTCGGCCTTCACCGACTCGATCCCCGCCGCGACCTCGTCGAGGTCGGCCTCGATCCCCGAGAGGTCGTCGTCGATGTCGCCCATCTCCTCGTCGACGGCCGCGCGCTCGGCCTCCAGGTCCGCGATCCGCTCCTCCAGGTCGTCGATCCGCTCCTCGACCCCCTCGATCTCGGCCCGCTTGTCCTCGATGGCGGCCTCGACCTCGCGGACCCGCTCGCCGGCCTCGGCCTCGCGCTCCCGGGCGTCGTCGATCCGGTCCTCGACCTCGCGGAGTTCGGCCTCGAGCTCCTGGCGACGGCCCTCCAGGTCGTCGATCCCCTCGGCCAGGCGTTCGAGCTTGCCGTGCCCGGACTGCGAGAACGAGAACCGCGAGCCCCCGCCGCTCCCGCCGGTCATCGCCCCCGAGGTCTCGACCAGGTCGCCGTCCAGCGTGACGAGGCGGTACTCGCCCATCAGGTCGCGGGCGGCGTCCATGTCCTCGACCACGAGCGTCGAGCCGAGGACGTACGAGAAGACGCCCGCGTACGTCTCCTCGAACTCGACCAGGTTCCGCGCGAAGTCCACGACCCCCGGGTGGGAGGGGAGCGAGGGGAGCCCGCGGTCGTCCATCTCGGTCAGCGGAAGGAAGGTCGCCCGGCCGGCGTTGCGGGCCTTCAGCCGGTCGATGCAGGCCGCCCCCACGCCGTCGTCGTCGACGACGACGTTCGCCAGGCGGCCGCCCGCGGCCGTCTCGCAGGCGGTCGCGTACTCCGCGGGGACGCTCCCCAGGTCCCCCACCGGCCCGTGGACGCCGTCGATGCCGGCGGTCGTGATCGTCGTGACCGCCCGGGGCCAGGCGTCGTCGCCGTCGCGGTCCGCGCGGGCCTCCAGTTCCGCGTACTCGTTTCGCTTCGCCCGCAGGTCGTCCTCGACGGACTCGATCTCGTCCTGCAGGTCGGCCTTGCGCTCGCGCAGGTCCGCGACCGCCTCCCGGATCGTCTCCCGGTTGCGCTCGGCCTTGTCGAGTTCGCCCTCCAGGTCCGACAGCTCGGCCCGGAGGTCGGGCAGGCGCTCCCGGGCGGCCTCCAGGTCCGCCCGGGCCTCGTCGAGCTCGTTCGACCGGCGGCGGGCCTCGTCGAGCAGGCGGTCCTTCTCGCGCTGCCGGTCGGCGCGGCGCTCCTTCAGCTCCCGCCTGCGCTCCTCCAGGTCGGCGAGTTCGGCCTTCAGCTCGTCGTACTCGGCGTCGACGTCCTCGATCTCGCGCTCGACCTCCGCCAGGGCCTCCCGCCGGTCGGCGAGGTCGGACTTCACCGACGCCTTCTCGACCTTGACCGAGCGGATCTCCTCCTCGATCTCCTCGATCCGCTCGGTCTTGCCGTCGAGCTCGACGAACGCCTCCCGGCGGTCGGTCTCGGCGTCCTCGATCCGCTCCTCGGCGGCCTCGATCTCGCCCTCGAGCCGGCTGATCTCGCCTTTGATCTCCTCGATCTCCCCCCGGATGCGCACCTGCTCGTCCTCGCCCTTCCGTTCGATCTCGCGGGTCAGCTCCTCGTGCTCGGCCGCCAGGTCGTCGACCCGCCCCTGGCGCTCGTCGAGCTCCGCGCGGAGGTCCGCGAGGTCCTGCTCCGTGGCCTCGATCCGCTTCTCGACGCCCTCGAGCTGGCCCCGCTTGGACTCGAGTTCGGCCGCCTTCAGGTAGCCCTCGTACTCCGCCTTCTCCTCGCGGAGCGACTGGTACTCCAGGGCGGTCTCGCGCTCCTCGGCCAGCTGGTCCAGCCGCTCCTCCTTCTCCTCGATGCGGAGGTCGGCCTCGTCGATGCGCTCCTCGACGGTCTCGAGCTCCTCGAACGCGTCCTCCTTCTTCGCGTCGAACTCGGCGACCCCGGCGATCTCGTCGATGATCTCGCGGCGCTCGCGGGGGGTCATGTTGATGATCTCGGTCACGTCGCCCTGCATCACGACGTTGTACCCCTCGGGGGTCACCCCCGCCGCCGCCAGCAGGTCGCGGATGTCCGAGAGGTTGACCGAACGGCCGTTGAGGTAGTAGTAGGAGTAGTAGTTGGCGTCCGTCTCTTTCACCCGCCGCCGGACGGTGATCTCGTCCACGTCGCCGACGTCGTCGGTGCCGGCGGCGTTGACAACCTGCGAGCGCTCCAGGGTCCGGTCGGCGTTGTCGAGCACGACCGTCACGGAGGCCTCGCTCGGCCCGCCCCCGGCCTCCCCCTCGCCGTGGCCGGGATTGTAGATGAGGTCGGTCAGCTTCTCGGCGCGGATGCCCCGCGTCCGGGCCAGCCCCAGGGCGAACAGGATGCCGTCGATGATGTTCGACTTCCCCGAGCCGTTGGGGCCGGTGACGACGGTGAAGTCCTCGTAGAACGGGATCCGCGTCTTCCGCCCGAAGCTCTTGAAGTCGTCCAGTACGAGCTCTTTTATGTGCATGAGGGGTCGCTCGTGCCCGGGGCCGGGTCAGGCGACGATGATGTCGTCGGAGTCCGAGTCCGAGGGCGCGGTCGAGTCCGACTCCGGCGGCCCCTCCGCCCCGTCCCCGGTCTCGGCGTCGGCGTCCGAGTCGGTATCGGCCCCGGCGTCGGCCGAGCCGTCCGGGTCTGCGGGGGACGCGGTTCCGTCCCCCGCCTCGGCGTCGCCGTCCCCGGGGGTGAGGGGCGCACGCCGGGAGCCGCCGTCGGCCCCCGCCCCGTCCTCGAGCGCGCGGAGGCGTTCGCGGGTTTCGACCAGTTCCTCGGTGAGTCCGTCGACGGCGGCCTGCAGTTCCGCGACGCGGGATTCGAGCTCCTCCACCCGGTTGCTCATGGGTCACACGGGTATCCCCGGCCCCATAAAGTTACGTCAGACGTTAAATGCGTGCCCGCCGCGGCCGCGGTCCCGTTAGCCTTTAGCGCGGGGCCGCCGAGGTGGCGGTGATGACCGCGCAGGCGCTCGAACGGGACGAGCTTGCCGTCGTCATCGGGCTGGAGGTCCACGTCCAGCTCGAGACCGACACCAAGATCTTCTGTGGCTGCTCGACGACGCCGGCCGAGGACGAGGGCCCGAACAGCCGGACGTGTCCGGTGTGTCTCGGCCTGCCGGGGGCGCTCCCGGTGATAAACGAGGCGGCGGTGGAACACGCCGTCAGGGTCGGCCAGGCGCTGGACGCCGAGGTGGCCGCGGAGACCCGCTTCCACCGGAAGAACTACTACTACCCCGACCTGCCGAAGAACTTCCAGATCTCCCAGTACGACGCCCCCATCTGCCGGGACGGCGAACTCGAGATCGCGGTCGAGGGCGAGCGCCGGACGATCGGCATCCGCCGGGCGCACCTGGAGGAGGACCCCGGCAGCCTCGTCCACGCCGGCGGCGGGATCGAGTCGGCCGACTACACGCTCGTCGACTACAACCGGGCGGGGACGCCGCTCCTGGAGATCGTGACCGAACCGGACTTCCGCTCGCCGGCCGAGACGCGGGCGTTCCTCGCCAAACTCGAGGAGGTGCTGGAGTACCTCGACGCCTTCGACAGCGGCCGGGACGGCTCGCTCCGGGTGGACGCCAACATCTCGATGGTGCCCGCCGAGGAGGTGGAGGACGGCGGCGCGGTCGAGGAGTCGGCGCTGGCGGCCGCCAACCGGACCGAGGTGAAGAACATCTCCAGCCACAAGGGGGCCGAGCGGGCGCTGGCCTACGAGGTGACCCGCCAGCGCAACGCCATCGAGCGCGGCCGGGAGGTCGAACAGGAGACCCGCCACTGGGACGAGTCCCGCGGCATCACCGTCTCGATGCGGTCGAAGGAGGCCGAGAAGGACTACCGCTACTTCCCCGAGGCCGACCTCCCGCCGCTCCGGGTGGGCGGCTGGACCGAGCGGCTGTCGATCCCGGAACTGCCCGACGCCCGCCGGGAGCGGTTCCGCGAGGAGTACGGCCTCGGCCGCGAGGCCGCCGCGAAGCTCACCTCCACCCGCGAGGTCGCGGACTTCTACGAGGCGGTCGCCGAGCGGTTCGACCCCGACCTCGCCGCGACCTGGGTGGCCGACGACCTGCTCGGCGAACTCAACTACCGGGACATGGCCGTCGCCGACGTGGCCGACCGCCTCGACGAGGTGGCTCGGCTGATCGAACTCGTCGATAGCGGCGAGATCACGGCCAAGAACGCGCGCGAGACCGTGCTCCGGGCGATGCTCGACGAGGGGCTGACGCCCGACGAGGTGGTCGAGCGGGAGGGGCTGGGGACCGCCGACGACGAGGCGGTCGTCGCGGCCGTCGAGGCCGCCATCGAGGAGAACCCCGGCGCCGTCGAGGACTACCGCGCTGGCGAGGAGGACGCCATCAACTACCTCGTCGGCCAGGTGATGGGGGCGACCGGCGGGAGCGCCGACCCCGGCGACGTGAACCGCCTGCTCCGGGAGCGCCTGGACGACGCGGCGTAGGGACGACCGCGGGTCTCGGGCGCGGCCGCACACGCCGGCGGACCCACAGGCCCTCGCGGCCGGACGCGGGTGCCGTCCGGCGGTTTCGTCGCCGCCTGACGAAAGGTTTACCTCCGGGCTCCGCCTCGGACCCGCCGATGAGCACCGTCGACGCCGCGGGGGTGGAGCGGACCCCGTGGAACTGATCGTCACCGAGAAGGACAACGCCGCCCGCCGGATCGCGGAGATCCTGAGCGGCGGGAGCGCCGCGTCCGAGCGGCTGAACGGGACGAACGTCTACCGGTGGGGCGGCCGCCGGTGCATCGGCCTCTCGGGGCACGTCGTCGGCGTCGACTTCCCGCCCGAGTACGAGGGCTGGCGGGACGTCGAGCCGGTCGAACTCATCGACGCGGAGGTGACCAAGCGCCCCACCCAGGAGGGCATCGTGCGCGCGCTCCGCCGCCTCGCGCGCCGGGCCGACCGGGTGGTCATCGCCACCGACTACGACCGCGAGGGCGAACTCATCGGGAAGGAGGCGCACGAACTCGTCCGCGAGGTGAACGAGGGCGTGCCCATCGACCGCGTCCGGTTCTCGTCGATCACCGAGGGCGCGGTGCGGGAGGCGTTCGACGACCCCGACGACCTGGACTTCGACCTGGCGGCCGCCGGCGAGGCCCGCCAGGTCGTCGACCTGGTGTGGGGCGCCGCGCTCACCCGGTTCCTCTCGCTCGCGGCCGGCCGGCTGGGCGAGGACTTCGTCTCGGTCGGACGGGTCCAGGGGCCGACGCTCAAGCTCCTGGTCGATCGCGAGCGCGAGATCGAGGCCTTCGACCCAGACGACTACTGGGAGCTGTTCGCCGACCTCGGGACCGGCGACGCGGCCTTCGAGGCACAGTACTTCTACCTGGACGAGGAGGGCCGCGAGGCCGAGCGGGTGTGGGACGAGTCCGCGGCCGAGGCCGCCCGGGCCGACCTCGACGCGGCGGCGAGCGCGCGCGTCGTCGAGGTGAACCGGCGCACCCGGACCGACGACCCGCCGGCGCCCTTCAACACGACGGCGTTCATCAGCGCGGCCGGTTCGCTCGGCTTCTCGGCCCAGCGCGCGATGGACCTCGCGGAGGGGCTGTACACCGCCGGCTACATCACCTACCCGCGGACGGACAACACGGTCTACCCGGACGACCTCGATCCCCGGGACCTCGTCGGGGCGTTCGCCGACCACCGGACGTTCGGCGACGCCGCCGAGCGGCTGCTCGCGCTCGACGACCTCGACCCGACCGCGGGCGACGAGGAGACCACCGACCACCCGCCGATCCACCCGACCGGCGAGCTCCCGGCCCGGAGCGACCTGTCCGAGGACGAGTGGGAGGTGTACGAACTCGTCGTGCGGCGGTTCCTGGCGACGGTGGCCGAGCCGGCCGAGTGGGAGCACCTGCGCGTCGTCGCCGAGGTCGCGGGCGAGGACGGGGAGCCACGGTCGCTGAAGGCCAACGGCAAGCGCCTGCTCGACCCCGGCTACCACGCGGTCTACCCCTACTCCGACGCGACCGAGACGGCCGTCCCGGCCGTCGAGGAGGGGGCCGACCTCCCGGTGTCGTCGGTCCGCCTGGAGGCAAAGGAGACCCGCCCGCCCCGGCGGTACGGCCAGTCCCGGCTCATCGAGCGGATGGAGGAGATGGGCATCGGGACGAAGGCGACCCGGCACGGCGTGATCGAGAAGCTCTACGACCGCGGCTACGTCGAGGACGACCCGCCCCGGCCGACCCGGCTCGCGCGGGCCGTCGTCGAGGCCGCCGAGGAGTTCGCCGACCCGATCGTCAGCGAGGAAATGACCGCGCGCCTGGAGCGGGACATGGCGGCCATCGCCGCCGGCGAGAAGGACCTCGCGGACGTCACGGACGCCTCGCGGGCGATGCTCGGCACCATCTTCGACCGGCTGATGGGGGCCCGCGAGGAGGTGGGCGACCACCTCCGCGAGTCGCTGAAGGCCGACCGGACGCTCGGGCCCTGCCCCGACTGCGGCGAGGCCCTCCTCGTCCGGCAGTCGGGTGACGGGTCGCACTTCGTCGGCTGCGACGGCTACCCGGACTGCGAGTTCACCCTCCCGCTGCCCGGGACGGGCCGGCCGCTCGTCCTCGACGCGACCTGCGGGGAGCACGACCTCCGCCACGTCAAGATGCTCGCCGGGCGGAAGACGTTCGTCCACGGCTGCCCGCGCTGCGAGGCCGAAGCCGCCGACGAGGCCGAGGACCGGGTGATCGGCGCGTGTCCCGAGTGCGGCGAGCGCGCGGGCGGCGAACTCGCCGTCAAGCGCCTCCGGGCGGGATCGCGGCTCGTCGGCTGTACCCGGTACCCCGACTGTGAGTACTCGCTTCCCCTCCCGCGGCGCGGCGAGATCGAGGTGACCGACGAGGTCTGTGACGAACACGACCTCCCGGGGCTCCGGGTCGTCGAGGGCGCGGACGACGACGACCCCTGGGACCTGGGCTGTCCCATCTGCAACTACCGCGAGTACGAGGCCCGGCAGGCCGGCGGCGAACTGGAGACCATCGACGGCATCGGCGAGGCGACCGCGGAGAAACTGGCCGCGGCCGGCGTCGAGGACGTGGCGGCGCTGAAGGCGGCCGAACCCGACGACATCGCCGAGGCGGTCGACGGCGTCGGCGCCGAGACGGTGCGGGACTGGCAGGCGAAGGCGGACTGACGGCCGCCGGCCGCTCCGTCCGATCCGCCCCGGGGCGCGGTCCTGCGGTCCGCTCCCCCTCCGACCCGTCCCGCGACGCCGATCGACGCCGACCGCCGCCGCCCGCCGTCACCCCTCCCCGGGATCGTGGGCGTGGTCCCGGAGCGTCTCCATCGGGATCTCGTCGAGCACCGCCTCGGCCGTGGCCTCGAGCACCACCGGCGGCGCCTGCCGGCCCTCCAGGGCCTCGATCCACCGCGGCACGCAGACGCACCACCGGTCGCCCGGGTCGAGGCCGGGGAAGTTCAGGTCCGGGCGCGGCGTCGAGAGGTCGTTACCCATCGTCTCGGTGAACTCGAGGAACTCCTCCGTCATCACCGCACAGACCTCGTGCCGGCCCGGATCGCGGGGGACCGGTCGACAGTGGCCGTCGCGCAGGAAGCCCGTCTCCGGGTCGCGGCTGCACGGGTCGAGGGGGTCGCCGAGGACGTTGCGCTCGTCGGGCATACGTCCGGGTGGGGTGGTGCGCCGATAACGGTTGGGACGGGGACGCGGCTGTCGGTAGAACTCCGCTCGCCGCGGCCGGCAAGGCCACCCCGAAAGGGGCCGCCCGGCGTCGGAGGAGAGGCGAGCGTCGACCGCTCGATCCTCCCCCGCCTTCGTCGGAGGGTCGGGTCGTCAGTCCCCCACCGCCGCCCCCACGATCCCCCGCTCCTCCCCGGTCGGGCCGTAGAGATCGTAGACGATCCCGTCGATCGGCGCGTCGGTCCGCGCGATCCGCTCGTCCGACTCGTCGGCCCGCTCGACCGCATCGAGATACCGAGCCAGCCCGTCGCACACGTCGTCGATCGCCGGGAGCACCGTCGCCCCGATCCGATCCAGCGGCGAGTCGGTCTTCGTCGCGTTGTCCCGGAACCCCGCGGAGCCGTCCGCCCCCTCGCCCGCGACGGGGACGAACGGCTCGATCGGGTCCGCCTCCGAGAGGTCCGTCAGCCGGAACGGGGGCCGTCGGATCCGGCCCCGGGCGGCCGGCGGCGCGGTGACCGCCCGGCATCCACGCCTTTTTTACGATGCTCCCCGCCTGTTGGGTGTAATGACGGCGCCGTGGGCGGACTGGGACCACGTCCTGAAGATCGACCCGGACAAGGACCTCGCCGACGGGGAGGACTTCGACGACGCGTGCGCGACGGGGACCGACGCCATCGAGATCGGCGGCACCACGGGGATGACCGCCACGAAGATGGAGCGGGTGGTCGAGGCGTGTGCCGCCCACGACGTCCCGCTCTACCAGGAGCCCTCCAACCCGGGCGTGGTCATCGACTCGGACGCGCTCGCGGGCTACCTGGTCCCGACGGTGTTCAACGCCGGCGACGCGTTCTGGGTGACGGGCGCGCACAAGGAGTGGGTGCGCATCGAGGACGCGCTGGACTGGTCGCGCACCCACACCGAGGCCTACGTCGTCCTGAACCCGGACTCGGCGGTCGCGGAGTACACCGGGGCCGACTGCGACCAGAGCCCGGAGGACGTGGCCTGCTACGCGGCGGTCGCCGAGCGGATGTTCGGCCAGGAGATCGTCTACATCGAGTACTCGGGCACGTACGGCGACCCGGAGACGGTCGCGGCGGCGGCCGAGGCGGTCGAGGCGGCGACGCTGTTCTACGGCGGCGGGGTCGGCGACTACGAGAGCGCGCGCGAGATGGGCCGGCTCGCGGACGTGGTCGTGGTCGGGGACCTGCTCCACGACGAGGGCGCCGACGCCGTCGCCGAGACGGTCCGGGGCGCGAAGGACGCGTGAGCGGCCGGACGGGCGCGACGAATCGGACGGCGGCGAACGCGGCGCGGAGGGGAGACGACGGGGCGGGCGCGAAGGGCCGGCTTTATTGTCGCGTCGGGGCACCACCGGGTATGGACGAGCGCACGCACGCGGCGGACGCGGCCCCGGGCGAGTCGGTCACCGTCGCCGGGTGGGTTCACGAGATCCGCGACCTCGGCGGCATCGCCTTCCTCATCCTCCGGGACCGGACCGGCCGGATCCAGGTGAAGTTCGAGAAAGAGGGGATGGACGACGACCTCGTCGAGGCGGGGTTGGGCGTCCGGCGCGAGAGCGTCATCGCGGTGTCGGGCGCGGTCGAGGCCGAGGAGCGCGCCCCCACCGGGGTCGAGGTCGTCCCCGAGTCGGTCGAGGTGCTGGCCGAGGCCGACCCCGAACTCCCGCTCGACCCGTCGGGGAAGGTGGACGCCGACCTCTCGACCCGGCTCGACAACCGCACGCTCGACCTCCGCAAGCCCGAGGTGAAGGCGATCTTCGAGATCCGTGCGGAGGTCCTGCGCGCGGTCCGGGCGTACTTCCGGTCGATCGGCTGCACGGAGATCAACACCCCCAAGATCGTCGCCACCGGCACCGAGGGCGGGACGGAGCTGTTCCCGATCACCTACTTCGGGCGCGAGGCGTTCATGAACCAGTCCCCGCAGCTGTTCAAACAGCTGATGGTCGGGTCGGGGCTGGAGCGGGTGTTCGAGATCGGCCCCATCTTCCGGGCCGAGGAGCACAACACGCCCCGCCACCTCAACGAGGCGACGATGATCGACTTCGAGTCGGCCTTCATCGACCACGGCGAGGCGATGGACGTCTGCGAGGGGACGCTGCGGGCGGCCTACGAGGGCGTGGCGGAGAACTGCGCCACACAGCTGGACACCCTGGGGCTGGCCGACGGGTTCGCGGTCCCCGACTCGTCGTTCCCGCGGCTGACCTACGGGGAGGCCATCGAGCGGGCCAACGCGACCGGCGAACTCGACGAGCAGTTGGTGTGGGGGGACGACCTCCCGACGGAGGCCGAGAAGGCGCTCGGCGAGGAGATCGGCGGCCACTACTTCGTCACCGACTGGCCCTCGGAGATCAAGCCCTTCTACATCCAGGACTACGACGACGACCCGGAGCTCTCGAAGGGCTTCGACCTGATGCACCCGCGGATGGAACTCGTCTCGGGCGGGCAGCGCGAACACCGCCACGACGAGCTCGTCGCGGGGTTCGAACAGCAGGGGCTCGACCCCGAGCAGTTCGAGTACTACACGCGGATGTTCCGGTACGGGATGCCGCCCCACGCCGGCTGGGCCTACGGCGTCGAGCGGCTGGTGATGACGATGCTCGGCCTGTCGAACATCCGCGAGGCGGTCGTCTTTCCGCGGGACAGGCAGCGGCTCTCCCCGTAGGGCCGTCCCCGCGGCGCGACGCGGCGCGCGCCCCGTCCGACCGCAAGCCGTTAGTCCCCGGCCGGGCTTGCGGGGACGATGAGCGACGAGGCGGGCGCCGGCGTCGCCGTCGCGGCGGTCCCGGGCCACGTGACCGGCCTCTTCAGCGTCCACCGGGACCCGGACCCGCGCGCCGCGGGCTCCCGGGGCGCGGGGATCACGCTGACCGACGGGGTCCGGGTGGAGGTCGCGCGGGCCGAGGGGACGGCGGGCGTGTGGCTCGACGGGCGCCGCGCGGAGGTGGCCCCGGTGGCCGGGGTGATCGACGCGTTCGACCCCCCGGCCGCGGTCCGCGTCGAGAGCGACCTGCCGGTCGGAGCGGGCTTCGGCGTCTCCGGTGCGGCGGCGCTCGGGACCGCGCTGGCGGCCAACGCGGCGTTCGGCGCCGGCTACTCGGAGAACGACCTGATCGGCCTCGCGCACGCGGCCGAGGTCGAGGCGGGGACGGGGCTCGGGGACGTCGTCGCGCAGGCCAGGGGACGGGCCCCGATCCGGGTCGATCCGGGCGCTCCCGGCCACGGGCTGCTCGACGGGATGCCCGTCGGCCCGGACCGCCGGATCGAATACGTCTCGTTCGGCGAGGTCTCGACCGAGCGGGTCGTGGGCGGCGACACCGAGGGGCTGACGCGGGCGGGGGAGGCGGCGCTCGACCGCCTGCGCGAGCGGCCGACCCTCGACCGGTTCGTGACCTGCTCGCGGCGGTTCGCCGACGAGGCCGGGCTGCTGACCGACCGGGCCGGCGAGGCGGTCGCGGCCGCGGAGGCCGCCGGCGGGTCGGCCGCGATGGCGATGCTCGGGGACACGGCGTTCGCGGTCGGGACGGGGCTGAGCGACGCCGGCTACGACCCCGCGGTCTGCTCGGTCCACCCGCGCGGCGCGGCGCTGGTCCGGGCCGGCCCGGGGAACGGCTCGGCGGACCGAAGCGAAAGCGGTTAGCCCGCGACGCGCCGAGGCGGGCGCACATGGACGGGCGCGACGCCGACGGGGGCGCGTCGGGAGCCGGGGCCGGGGACGGGGCGGCGGACACGGACGCGGACGACGGGGGGGACATCGACGATGACGTGGACGCGGACGGGGAGTCCGGCGTCCCGGCCGACCACCCCCGGCGCGAGTCGCTGGTGACCCGCGAGCGGATCGAGGCGGGCGTCGAGGCGGGCATCACCAGCCGCCAGGGGCTCGTCGCGCAGGGGCGGGGCGAGGCGTTCGACTACCTGCTCGGCGAGGGCACGATCCCGAGCGCCGACCGGGCCGCGCGGGCGGCGGCGGCGCAGTTGCTGCTCGCCGAGCGGCCGGTGCTCTCGGTCAACGGGAACGTCGCCGCGCTCGTCCCCGGGGAGGTCGTCGACCTGGCTGCCGCGACGGGTGCCGACATCGAGGTGAACCTCTTCCACCGGACGCCCGACCGGGTGGAGGCCATCGCCGACCACCTCCGGGCGCACGGGGCCGAGGCGGTGAAGGGGCTGGCCGGCGACGCGCGGATCCCCGGGCTCTCGCACGACCGCGCGCGCGTCGACGCCGACGGCATCGCCGCCGCCGACACGGTGCTGGTCCCCCTGGAGGACGGCGACCGGGCGGCGGCGCTCGCGGCCCTGGGGAAAGTCGAGATCGTGATCGACCTCAACCCGCTCTCGCGGTCGGCGCGGGCCGCGGCCATCCCGATCGTGGACAACGTGGTCCGGGCGGTGCCGAACGTCGCCGCCCACGCCCGGGACCTGGCCGACGCGCCCCCGGACCGCCTGCGCGAGACCGTCCGGGCGTTCGACGCGGACGCGGCCCGCGCCGACGCCGAGCGGACCATCCGCGAGGGGATCGGCCGAACCGGGGACGGCGCGGAGCGCGACGGCGGGGACGCCGGGGCGGGCGGCCGCTAGAGCCCGCTCACGAGCGCCGCGACGTACTGCCCGGGGTCCGGGCGGCGCCGGACCTCGATCCGCGTGACCCACTTCACCCACCGGAACCCCCGCCGGCCGGGGACGACCAGGCGGAGCGGGAAGCCGTGGCCGTGGCTCAGGCGCTCGCCGCCGACGGCCGTCGCGAGCAGCGCCGTCCGGGCCTCCGGCAGTGGGAACGACCAGCGGTAGCCGGTCACCGACCGGACGACGACCCACCCGGCCCCCTCGCGGACGCCGGCGCGGTCGAGCAGCGTCCCGAGCCGTACCCCCTCCCACTCCTGGACGGTGTACCATCCGCTCGTGCAGTCGAGCAGCGCGCGGTCGGCGGCCGCCGGGTCGAGGTCGTCGAGCGCGAGGTCGAGCGGCGTCCCGACCAGGCCCTCGACCCGGAGCCGCCAGTCGCCGGGATCGATCGGGTCCGGGTCGTCCGCGACCCAGGAGGTGACGGGGAAGGCGTCGTTTCCCTCGCCGCCGGAATCGGAGTCGGCGTCGCCGTCTAGCGGCCGGGAGCCGGTGAACCGGGCGTCGGCCGCGGCGGTGTCCAGCAGGCGCGCGAGGGCGTCCCCCAGCCGGACCGTCACGAGTCCGGCCAGGACGAGCGCGCCGTACCGGAGCGCGTCGCGGCGGTCGTCGAGGTCGCGGCGCCGGAGCGGCCGGAACCGGGCCCGGAGGTGGACGAGGAGGAGCGGTACCACGAGCAGGCCGAACAGGATGTGGACGTTCAACAGCGTCCAGAAGCCGAGGGGGAGGGTCGCGCCGAGCGCCCAGGCGACCCCGGTCCCGACCGCGAGGACCGCGACCGCGGCGGTCAGGACCGACAGCGGCGTCGCGCGGTCCCACGCGCGCCGGTCGGCGAGGCGGCCGGCGACCCGGCGGAGTTTGACCGCGAGCGGGGCGGCGAGCGCGGCGCCGGCGACGCCGTGGAGGAGGACGACGGCCGCGCCCGCCGGCCGCCCGGTCCCGAGGCTCGCGAGCCCCGTCCCGACCGCGACGGCGACCAGCGCGAACAGCGACCAGTCGACGACCCGCGGGGCCGGCGCCAGGCGGGCGAGGGCCTCCCGCGCGTCCATGCGGGCGCGTCCGGGACGGACGCAGAAAGACCGTTCGGGCGGCGGTCGAGCGGCGGGACCACAAAGCACATGCCGGACGACGAAAACCCGGATACTGACCGCCTCCGGAGGGGCGGCACCAAACCATGACAGGGTCGCGGGCTCGCCCGCGACGCGGTCGTCACCGCCGGGGCGGTGACCGGGGCACTGGCCTGTGCCCCCTGCCGGACATTTCCGATACGCCTCCGGCCGGGCGTTCGTAACCGTAGCCGGTCGAGCGGTTTAGTCCTTGGCCCCGGCCGTTTCGTCTGCAGGTACCCGCAGGCGTCCGGCTGAACGGCGGGTTCGCGGCCGAAGCGGGCCGCAAGCGCCGGCCGACCGGCGCCGGATGCCTCGACCCGAACCCACGGACGGCCGGCAGCGGGGGAGGACGCCGACGCCGGAGCCGGCATCCACGCCGACACCGACGGCGGAACGCGCCGGTCCCGGTGCCCGCGGGCGGTCCCGGTTGGGGGGCGCCGGCCGACGGAGCGACGGCCCGCGGGACCGGGGGCCGGCCTCAGGCCGTCGGGGCGAGCGACTCGGGCGGGCCGCCTGGCAGGCGGTCGCGGTCGTGGGGGGCCGAGAAGTCGATGTCCGGCCCCGTGGGGACCAGGCGCTTGGGGTTCACGTCCCCGTGGCTGCGGTAGTAGTGCCGGACGATGTGGTCCACGTTGACCGTCTCTGCGACGCCCGGCAGCTGGTAGAGCTCCTTGGTGTAGTTCCAGAGGTTGTCGTACTCGTGGATCGCCCGCCGGTTGCACTTGAAGTGGGTGTGGTAGACGTGGTCGAACCGGACCAGCGTGGCGAACATGGAGACGTCGGCCTCGGTGAGGACGTCGCCGGCGAGGTAGCGCTGCTCGTCGAGGACCGCCTCCCAGCGGTCGAGCGCGTCGAACAGGTCCTCGACCGCCCGGTCGTAGGCCGCCTGGGTGTCGGCGAAGCCGGCACGGTAGACCCCGTTGTTGATCGGGTCGTAGATCTCGTCGATGATCCGGTCGACGTCGTCGCGGTAGCCCTCGGGGTAGAGGTCGACGTCCCGGCCGGCCAGGTCGTCGAACGCGACGTCGAGGTCCCGCATGATGTCCGCGGACTCGTTGTTGACGATGGTCCCGCGTTCGGTGTCCCAGAGGACCGGCACCGTCACGCGGCCGGTGTAGTCGGGGTCGGCCTCGACGTAGACCTCGCGGAGGTAGTCCGCGCCGTGCAGGGGGTCGGGGTGCGCCTCGGAGAACTCCCACCCCTGGTCGTACCGCTCGGGCTGGACCAGCGAGAGCGAGACGACGCCGTCCAACCCCTTCAGCCGTCGGGTCATCGCGGCCCGGTGGGCCCACGGACACGCCCGGCAGATGTAGAGGTGGTAGCGGTCGGGTTCGGCCGGGAACCGGTCGTCCTCGCCGATCCGGTTCCGGAACGTGGTCTCCTGGCGGTCGAACTCGCCGTCGTCGTCGGTCGGTTCGTAGGCGTCGGTCCGCCACTCGCCGTCTACGAGCATGTTCATGGTCTCACCGCGGGGCGCCGCGTCATCGGCCGGCGTTGGGGCGGGCGCGGAAAAGGGCTGTCGGGACCGGCTCAGGCCGGCCCGACCGCGTCCCGGAGGTCGTCGGCCGGCTCGCGGGGGTTGGTGGCGAGGCGGCGGTCCTGCACGAGCGTCCGCTCGACCAGTTCGTCGCGGTCGTCGATCCCGACGGCCGCGAACGAGTCCGGGAGGCCGATCGCGTCCCGGAGGCGGGCGCACTCGGCGATCAGCGCCTCGGCGGTGTCGCCGACCCCGAGGTCGTCGGCGACGGCGGCGTAGGCCTCGCGCCGGACGGGCAGGTTGTACCGGAGGCCGGGTTCGACGGCGGCGGCCAGGCACTCGCCGTGGGGCCGGTCGACCATGCCGCCGACGGCGGAGGCCAGGGCGTGGACGATCCCGAGCCCGGCGTTCGAGAAGGCGAGGCCGGCGAGGTGGGAGCCGAGCGCCATCGCCCGGCGCGCCTCGCGGTCCGCGCCGTCGAGGGTCGCCCGCTCCAGCGACCCGTGGACCAGCCCGAGCGCGCGCCGGGACAGCGGCCGGGAGAGGGGGTTCGCGCCCTGGTAGGTGATCTCGCGGGGCGGCACCCACCGGTAGTCCCGGGCGAGAAGCGACTCCAGCGCGTGGACGAACGCGTCGAAGCCCGACCGGGCGGTCACCGGACGCGGGAGGTCGCGGGTCAGCGCGGGGTCGACCAGCGCGCGGTCGGGGCGGAGCCGCTCGTCGCTGATCCCGCGCTTGATTCCCTCGTGGGCGAGGACGGCCGTCTGGGTCGACTGGGAGCCGGTGCCGCTCGTGGTCGGGACGGCGACCAGCGGGACCGGCTCCCGCTCGACCCGCCCGACGCCCAGGTAGTCCGCGGCCGGCCCGCCGCCGGCCAGCAGGAGCGCGGCCACCTTCGCCGTGTCGAGCACGGAGCCGCCGCCGACCGCCACGACGCCGTCCGCGTCGGCCGGGAGGTCGCCGAAGTCGTCGGTCGAGGGCTCGGTCGCGGCGCGGTAGGTCTCGCGCGGCCCGTCGTAGGCCGCGAGCGCCTCGTCGCGGACGCCGGCCGCCACCACGCCGTCGTCGGTGACGACGAGCGGTCGCTCGATGCCGAGTCGGTCGATGGCCGCCGGCAGCGCCTCGCTCGCCCCGTCGCCGAACCGGAACCGGGGGGCGGCGAACTCCAGGCCCGCGCCGGATATCGTCCCGTCCATGCCACCCCCTCCGGCCGGACGAGTAAATAGCTCCGCCCATCGTAACCTATTTCTCACACCCAGTAGTAACACCAGGTGGTATGAGCGCAGACCAGGAGTTCGAGAAATTCAGCGACGTTGGCGAGGCGGAGGTCACGCGGGCGATCGGGCAGGAGTGGACCGAGGAGTTCATGGACTTCTCCGACAGCGACGTCATCATCGTCGGCGGCGGTCCCTCCGGCCTGATGGCCGCGAAGGAGCTGTCCGAGCGCGGCGTCCAGACGATGGTCGTCGAAAAGAACAACTACCTCGGCGGCGGGTTCTGGCTCGGCGGCTTCCTGATGAACAAGGTGACCGTCCGGAGCCCCGCCGAGTCGGTGCTCGACGACCTCGAGGTCGACTACAAGCAGTCCCAGGACAGCGAGGGGCTGTTCGTCGCGAACGGCCCGGAGGCCTGTTCCGGGCTGATCAAGGCCGCCTGTGACGCCGGCGCGAAGATGCAGAACATGACGGAGTTCACCGACATCGTGATCCGCGAGGACCACCGCGTCGGCGGCATCGTCATGAACTGGACGCCGGTCCACGCGCTCCCGCGCGAGATCACCTGCGTCGACCCCATCGCCGTCGAGGCGGACCTCGTCATCGACGCGACGGGCCACGACGCGATGGCCATCAAGAAGCTCGACG
>JBDGPV010000078.1:0-28439 GCA_042219485.1 Haloferacaceae archaeon | reverse complement strand
ATGGACTCCATTTTCTCGACGCCCTCGGCGGTCTTGGTGTTGATCAGCGGGCGGACGTGGAGGCAGCCGGGGCCGGCGTGGGCGTAGAACGATCCGAAGGTGTCGTGGGCCTCGAACACGTCCTGGAAGTCGGCGATGTACTCCGGCAGGTGCTCGGGCGGGACGGCGATGTCCTCGATGAACGCGATGTGCTTCTCGTCGGTGGTGCGGGAGAGCAGGATGGGGGTCGAGGCCTTCCGCATCTGCCAGAACTCCTTCTGTCGCTCCTTCGCGTAGGCCTCCAGGCCGTCGAACGCGATGTCGCCCACCCGGTCGTCGAGCAGCGCCTCGACCTTCGCCCGGGCCTCGTCGTCGTCGTCGGCGTAGAACTCCACCAGCAGGAACGAGTCGGTCCGCTCGGGGAGGATCCCGACGACGTCCTTGAACTCCTCCAGGTCCCGGGCCAGGTCGAGCAGCACGCCGTCCATCACCTCGAGGGCGGCGGGGTCGTGTTCGAGGATGGCCCCCACGTCCTCCATGGCGTCGAGCAGCGAGTCGTAGGTCAGGAGGCCGATGGCCTTCGTGTTCGGGATGGGTTCGAGCGACACCGTCGCCTCGGTGACGACCGCGAGGGTGCCCTCGCTGCCGACCATCAGGCGCCCCAGGTTGACCGTCTCGCGGTCGTCGTCGGGGTCGTTCGCCCGCCGGGCCTCCTCGATCAGGACGTCCAGGTTGTACCCCGATGCGTTGCGCTTGATCCCCGGGAACGCCGCCTCGACCGCGTCGGCCTCCTCGTCGATGATCCGCTGCACTTCGGCGTACAGGCGCGCCTCCAGGTCGCCGTCGGGGTCGGCCCGGGCCGCGAGGTCCTCGAGGGTGGTCTCGCCGAGGGTGGTGACGGTGCCGTCGGCGAGGACGACCTCGAGTTCCTCGACGTACGCGTCGGTCTTGCCGTACTGCAGCGAGTGGGCGCCGGTCGTGTTGTTGCCGATTGCGCCGCCGATGGCGCTGCGGTTCGCCGTCGAGGGGTCGGGCGCGAACTTCAGGCCGTGGGGTTCGAGCCGCTCGCCCAGTTCCGCGACGATGGTCCCCGACTGCACGCGGACCTCCCGGTCGTCGGGGCGCACGTCGAGCACGTCGCCCATGTGCCGGGTGAAATCGAGGACGACGGCCTCGTTGACGGCCTGTCCGGCGAGGCTGGTGCCGCCGCCGCGGGGGAGGAGCGGGATCTCCCGGTCGGCGCAGTACGCGACGACGGCGCGCACGTCCTCGGTGGAGGCGGGGAAGACGACGCCGATGGGGGTGACCTCGTAGGCGGAGGCGTCGGTGGCGTACAGTTGCCGGGTGTAGGTGTCGAAGCGGACGTCGCCGGCGACCCGCTCCCGGAGGTCGGCAACCAGGCCCGGGCGCTCGACGTCCTCGCCCCGGTAATCGTACTCGGCCCGCGCGTCCGCCGCCGGATCCGGGCCGGGCGCCCGCGGGGGCGCGCCCGGCGAGTCCTTCCGAGCCATGTGTCGATTGTGCCCCCGAAGGGTGGCGGGGAACTAAGCGCTTCGGTTGGGGCGCCCCCGCGGGGGAGCCGACCGGCGACGGGTGGCGGGGGGCGAGCGGCGGGGGGCGCCGGGGCCGAACGGCGGCCGCGGACCGGAAAGCTTCAGGGCGCCGTGCGTCGAGGGGGGCCCATGCCGATCGAGACGGTCGAGGCGATCCCGCTCCGCCGGGACCTCGGCGAGCGGATGGCCATCGCCCAGAAGTGGATATCGAGCCGGGAGTACTGCCTCGTTCGCGTCGTCGACGCCGACGGGACCGAGGGCTGGGGCGAGTGCTGGGGGCCGGTCGCGGGCAACCGCGAACTGATCGAGGAGTACGTCGCGCCGCGGCTGGTCGGGCGGGACCCGGCGGCGGTCGCGGCGATCCACGACGACCTCCGGCACGCGCTCCGCTCCTCGTACCACTCGTACGTCCCCGTCAGCGTCATCGGCGGCGTGGACATCGCGCTCTGGGACCTGAAGGGCAAGCGGACCGGCGAGTCGGTCGCCTCGCTGCTCGGCGGGCGGACCCGCGACGCCGTCCGGGCGTACGCCACCGGCCACTTCTGGCCGGACGCCGACGGCTTCGCGGCCGTGCGCGAGTCGGTCGTCAGCGAGGCGCGGGGCCACGTCGAGGCCGGCTTCGACGCGCTGAAGAACAAGATCGGGCTGGAGCGGCACTTCCCCGACTGCGGCCGCGAGGAGGACGTCGAACTCGTCCGGGCGATCCGGGAGGCGGTCGGCGACGACGTCCGCCTGATGACCGACGCCAACCACGCCTACGACGCCGCGGACGCCCGGTGGGTGGGCCGACGGCTGGCCGACCTCGACGTCCACTTCTTCGAGGAGCCGGTCGTGCCCCGCGACCTGGACGGGTACGAGCGGCTGAACGCGACCCTCGACGTCTCGCTGGCCGGCGGGGAGTGCTGGGCGTTCCTCGACGAGTTCGACGAGGCCATCGACCGCGGCTGCGTCGACGTCGTTCAGCCCGACGTGACGAGCGCCGGCGGGATCACCTCGACCCGCCGGGTGGCGAACGCGGCCGCCGCGGCCAACGTCGCCTGCGTCCCGCACGTCTTCGGGAGCGCGGTCGCCCTCGCCGCCAGCCTCCAGGTGCTCGCCACCGTCCGGGGCCCCCCGGCGCCGATGCTGGAGTTCGACCGGACGCCCAACCCCATCCGCGAGGACCTCGCCGTCGACCCGATCGTCAACGAGGGCGGCGAGGTGCCGATCCCGGACCGTCCGGGGATCGGCGTCGGGATCGATCGGGACGTGCTCGCCGAGTTCCGGATCGACTGACCCGCCGTGGCCGGCCCGCCCGGGCGGTCGCGCCGGCCCGCGCCCCCCGGTCGCCGTGCCCCGTCGTCGCGCACCGTCCCGCGCCGGCGTGCAAGCCGGGGGATTGAACCACCCCCGCGACACACCGGCCGGCATGGACGCCAACGACCGCGCGATCGCGGCGTTCACGATGCTCGGCCACGCCGCGTTCCACACCTACGAGCTGGTGATCCCGCTGTTCGTGACGGTCTGGCTCGACGCCTTCGCGGTGACGCCGGCGACGCTCGGGCTGATCGTCGGGGCGAGCTACGCGCTGACCGGGGTGGGCGCGCTCCCGAGCGGGGCGCTCTCGGACGCCTACTCCTCGAAGCGGCTGGTGCTCGGCTGCGTGGCCGGGATGGGGGCCGGCTTCGCGCTGGTGAGCGTCGCGCCGAACGTCCTCGGGGTGGCCGCGGGGCTGCTCGTCTGGGGGGCGGCGGCCAGCGTCTACCACCCGGCGGGGCTGGCGCTCATCAGCCGCGGCGCCCGCGAGCGGGGGACGACGTTCGCGTACCACGGCGTCGCCGGCAACGTCGGCGTCGCCACCGGACCGCTGCTGGGCGCGGTCCTGCTCGCCGTCCTGGAGTGGCGGACCGTCGCCGCCGTGCTGGTGCTCCCGGCGGTGCTGGCGCTGGTGGTCGCCGCGCGGCTGGACTTCGACGAGACCGCCGGCGCCGTTGCGCGGGACGCCGACGGCGGCCGCGAGGGGCCGCGCGACCTCCGGGGGTTCCTCCGGGACTCGCGGCTCCTCTTCACCGGCGGGTTCGTCCTCGTCTTCCTGGTCGGCAACCTCTACGGCCTCTACTACCGCGGCGCGTTCACGTTCCTCCCGGAGGTGCTTGCCGGGTTCGCGCTGTTCGATCCCGTGGCCGTCGCCGGGCGGACCGTCGAGCCGAGCCAGTACGTCTACTCCGGGCTGCTCGTCCTCGGCGGGGCGGGCCAGTACGTCGGCGGCCGCCTGGTCGACCGGGTCCGCGCCGAGTACGCCCTCGTCGGCACGTTCGCGGCGCTGGTCGTCGTCGCGGCCCTGTTCGTCCCCGCGGCCGACGCCGGTCTGGTCCCGCTCCTGGCCGCGTCGGGGCTGCTCGGCTTCCTGGTCTTCATGGAGGCGCCGATCAACCAGGAGGTCATCTCGCGGCACGTCCCCGCCGGCGCGCGCGGGCTCTCGTTCGGCTACACCTACCTCGCCGTGTTCGGCGTCGGCGCCGCCGGCGCGGCGCTGGCGGGGATCGTGCTGACCCGGGCCGACGCCGGGGCGCTGTTCCTCCTGCTGGCCGGCGTCGCGGCCCTGGCGCTCGCGCTCGGGGTCGCCCTCGCGCGCCGCCCCGATCCCGGCGCGTGAGGGACGGCCGGTTGGGCCGGCATGGCGGACCGCGGCCGGGCGCGACGCGTTCCGGCGGTACTATATGGCCCCCGTCACGTCCCACCAGCATGGCGTACGACGTCGCGACGATTCCCGCCGACGGCATCGGTCCGGAGGTCATCGACGCCGCGCTCCCGCTCGTCGAGGCGGTCGCCGACGACCACGGGTTCGAGCTCGAGTTCACCCGCTTCGACTGGAGCAGCCAGCGCTACCTCGACGAGGGCGCGATGATGCCCGACGACGGCCTCGACCGGATCGAGGACCGCGACGCCATCCTGCTGGGCGCCGTCGGCCACCCCGAGGTGCCCGATCACGTCACGCTCCACGGCCTCCTGTTGCCCATCCGCAAGACGTTCGACCAGGCGGTCTGCAAGCGGCCGGCCATCCTGTTCGAGGGCATCGAGAGCCCGCTGACCGGCTACGAGGGCGGCGACATCGACCTCGTCACCTACCGCGAGAACACCGAGGGCGAGTACGCCGACGCCGGCGGCCGCGTCCACACCGGCTTCGACCACGAGGTGGCCGTCCAGTCCGGCGTGTTCACCCGGACGGGGATCGAGCGCATCGCCCGCGCGGCCTTCGAGGGCGCCAGCGAGCGCGAGGGGCACCTCACCAGCATCACCAAGTCCAACGCCCAGGCGTACAGCATGGTCCTCTGGGACGAGGTGATCGAGGAGGTGAGCGAGGAGTACCCCGACGTCACGGTCGAGCGACTGCTGGTCGACGCCGCCTCGATGGACCTCATCCGCCGGCCCGAGGAGTTCGACGTCATCGTCACCTCGAACCTCTTCGGCGACATCGTCACCGACATCGCCGCCATCATCACCGGGAGCATGGGGCTGGCCCCGTCGGCGAACATCAACCCCTCGGGCGAGTACCCGCCGATGTTCGAACCCGTCCACGGGAGCGCGTTCGACATCACCGGCCAGGGCATCGCCAACCCCATCGGGACCGTGCTCTCGGTGTCGATGATGTTCGACCACTTCGGCGAGACGGAGGCCGGTGACGTCCTCTGGGACGCCGTCGTCGAACAGCTCGCCGACGACGACGCGCCGCGCACCCCCGACATCGGCGGCTCGGCCGGCACGGACGACGTGATCGACGACCTGGCAGAGCGGGTGTAGCGGAGCGCGGACCCGCCGTTGGGCGGCTCTGGCGTCGCGGCGGCGCGCGGTCATCCGCTGTTGTGGCGTCGAAAAGCCGTCCGCGATCGTCGCGGCGAAAAAGGGCGGTTCGCGAGCGACGAAACCGCGGAACCGCGGTCAGTCCACCCGGTACTGCTCCAGGGTGTCCTCGTCGATCCGGACGCCCAGGCCGGGGCCCTCCGGCGGGGTGATGGTGCCGCCGTCCTGGACGTAGATGGCGTCGCGGTTCTCGATGTGCGGGCCGCCGACGTAGACGCCGGGATCGTCGACGTCGTCCTCCAGCACCGCGAACTCGATGAGTTCGCAGGCCCGGGCCGCGCTCGCGACGTGGAGGCTGGCGGCGTAGTTGACCGCCGGGCCGAGCGCGTGGGGGACCAGCCGCTTGTTGAACGCCTCGACCAGCGTGGCCACGCGGCTGGCGCCGGTGATGCCGCCCGAGTAGGTGAGCGTGGGCTGGTAGATCTCCAGCGCGTTCGCCCGCAGGTGATCGACCGCCGGGTAGTGGGGCGTGTGGGTCTGGTAGCCCGAGATGGGCACCGACACCGAGGCGTTCAGTTCGGCCTGCCCCTGGATGTCGGTGTGGGAGATGGGTTCCTCGAACCACTCGCAGCCGTACTCGCTCGCGATCTCGGCGACCGCGAGCGCGTCGTCGAACTGGTAGGACGTGTTGGCGTCGATCGCCAGCCCGAAGTCGTCCGGAATCCGGTTCATCACCGTCCGGATGCGCTCGCCGTCCTCCTCGACGCCGAAGCCGGCGCCGATCTTCATCGCCTCGAAGCCCTTCTCGGCCAGCCACTCCGCGGACTCGACGAGTTCGTCCGGGGTCTTCTCGGCCGGGAAGGTGGCGTAGGCGTTCAGTTCGCCGCACTTGCCGCCGAGCAGTTCGTACACCGGCGCGCCGACGGCCTTGCCCTTGACGTCCCACATCGCCGAGTTGAGCGCGCTCAGCGCCCCGTAGCCCCCCGACCGCTTGGCGTGCAGGTAGATGTCGTGCCAGTGGGCGGTGGCCTGCCGGGGGTCCTCGCCGATCACGTGGCGCCCCAGCGCCTCGATGCTCTCGGCCAGGAAGCGGTTGTCCTCGACCGACCGGTAGAACGACTCGCCGATGCCCGTGATGTCCTCGTCCGTGTGGAGCCTGACGATCACCGAACTGATGTCGACCGACCGGTCGCCGACCTCCGCGGGCAGGGAGGCGGCGCCGACGGGACTCTCGACGATGACCGTCTCGACGTCGGTTATTTCCATTGCGGTCGCCGACACTCGCCGGCCGGAATTAAGGCTACTGATAGCGTCTGCGGCCGCTTACGCCGACGTCGCCGGGTGGCGCTCGACCAGGTACTCCCGGCCCGCCAGCATCTCCGTCGGCGTGCCGAACGCCAGCATGTAGTGGCCGTCGTAGCCCGCGCCCTCGAGGAGATCGAACAGCCACGCGAAGTCCAGCGTTCCCTCGCCCGGGGCCAGGTGCTCCTCGACCTCGCCGTCGTTGTCGTTGAGGCGGACCTGGCCGCAGCGCTCGACCCCGAGCGCCTCGACGAAGCCCTCGATCCCCTCCGGGAACAGCCGCGCGTGGGGCGGGTTGCACGCCCAGCCCAGGTTGTCGTGGTCGCCGAGTTCCGCGAAGTACCGCTCGCACTGGTCGAGCGTCACCGGCAGGTAGTGGATCTCCGAGTCCGCCGGTTCCCGGTTGTGGTTTTCGAGCAGGAGGCGCACGTCCCGGTCGGCGGCGTACCCGAGCGCCCGGTCGAGGCGGTCCAGGCTCGCCGCCGTCCGCGCCCCGACGTCGCCGAAGTGGTAGCCGCCGTGGACGATGACCCGGTCGGCGCCCAGCGCCGCCGCGACGTCGACGTACGCCCGCAGGTACGCGTCGACGCCCTCGGCGACGTGGGGGGAGGTCTCGGCGACGTTCACCCCGGAGAGGGTGTGGAGGCCGAGGCTCACGTCGCCGTCGGCACGCAGGTCGGCGATGCGCTCGCGCTCGGCCGGCCCGAACGCGTCCGGGGACAGCGGCCCGCCGTCGAGGCGCACGTCCACGTGGCCGACGTCGTGGTCGACCGCCCACTCGACCGCCTCCGCGACGCCGAACCGCTCCGCGAGGTCGATCCCGATCCGGTCTCGTACCGTCATGGGCTCCGGTCGGGGGGGACGGTTATCCCTCCGTCGATCCCTCGGCCGGGCCGAGCAGCGCCGTCAGGTCGCGGACGTCGTGGTCCTCCAGGTTCCGCACCGTCTCGACGATCCGCTCGCGGCGGGACTCGGGGTAGTGGCCGGCCGCGAGCGCGTGGAACTTCGCGGCGAGTTCGTCCCAGCTCATCGGGTCGTCCGGGTGGCCGGAGAACTGCTCCTTCTCGATCCGGTGGGTCGCCCCGTCGGCGGTCGTGACCTCGACGTGGGCGGGCATCTTGCCCTCCTCGTTCAGCGCCGTCAGCTCCGGGACCGCCGTGACGGTGACGCGGTCGAGCAGGTCCTGCACGTCCGGCGCGCGGATGCGGTCGTGCTCGTACTGCTCGAAGAGGAGCTCCCCGTCGAGCGCCAGCGCCGCGAGCGTGTACGGGATGCTGTGGTCGGCGACCTCCCGGCTCGTCACGTCGTACCGGTCGCCCATGTCGTCGTCCGTGCCGGTCCCGCCCATGATCTGTTTCGCGCGCCTGTAGGTGTCGACCTGGATGTGCTCGATGTCCCCGGCCGCGATCCCCTCGCGGGCCAGCAGCTCCTCCAGCCCCTCCAGGGCCGTCTGGGCGACGGTGCCGGCCATGTACTTCTTCGTCATCGTCTCCAGGACCCGCCGGCAGCCGTCGGTGAACGACAGGTCGAACTCGCCGGCGACGACCTCCATCCACCCCATGCGCCCCTCGAAGACGTCCTGCGGGCCGGTCATCCCGTTGCGCGCGAGCATCGTCGCGTAGACCGCGTTGCGGGCGGCGTTGCCCGACGTCATCCCCTTCCACATCGGGATGTCGCCGGTGCGGGTGACCCGGAGGGCGTTGTGGGAGGTGCCGACGATGCCGAGGGCGTTGCGGATCGCGTCCCGGTCGAGGTCGAGCAGGTGGCTCGCCGCGGCGGTCGCCGAGAAGTTGACGTGGGTCGGGTGGTCCCAGCCGCGGTCGAGCAGGGGGGCGTACGCCGCGAACGACCAGTGGACCTCGTATGCGAGCGCGACGGCCGTCAGCAGGTCCCGCCCGGACCGGTCGGCGTCCTCCCCGACCGCGACGGCCGCCGCCACGTTGTTGCTCGGGTGGGGCACCTCGTCGGGGAGGATGAACGCGTCCATGTAGTCGAGGTACCGCACCATGCCGGTGTTGAGCGCCGTCGCGAGCGGCGGCCACGCGCGCTCGTCGGAGCCCCAGATCGAGACCGCGTCGCCCGGCCGCTCGACGCCCGCGACCGTCTCGCGGAGGATCTCGACCGGTTCGGCACCGATGGCGCCGACGGCGATCCCCAGCGCGTCGAGCACCCGCTTTTTGGCCTCCGTCCGTACCTCGTCGTCGAGGTCGTCGTAGGTCGTCCCCGTGACGAACGCCGCGATGTCGTCTGTCGTCGTCATGCCGTTCCCGGGCGTCCGACCGGACGATAAGCGTTCGGGTGGCGGCACGCGGCGGGCCTACCGGTCGCCGGCGACGAACTCCGAGGCGTCGCGGTCGCCGGCGGCGAACTCGGCCGCCCGCTCGGCGACCTCCTCGCGTCCGACGAGGCCGCGGTCGTCGAGCAGGCGCTCGAGCGCGGCCAGCCACTGCCGGTAGTAGGCGTCGTCGGCCGCGGTCGGATCGCCCCTCGATACCGGGTTCGGGGCGTCGTCGCCGACGGCCGCGATCAGCCGCGACTGGAACGCCGACCACGCGTAGCCGGGCGCGCCGTCTGCGGTCGCGTCCGCGTCCGTGCCGTCGCCGCTCTCGCTCCCGCGCTCCGCCCCGGCCGGGCCCCCGGCGGGCCCGTCGGCCAGCGCGACGGCGACGCCGAACGCGCGGGCCTGCCACGGCTCGTCGAACGACGGGGCAGCGTCGCCGTCCCCGCCGACGCCGGGCAGCGGGGGGGCGGGCGACGCGGGATCGGCGCCGGACGTGTCGGGCGCGTCGTCGGGCGCGTCGGTCATCGCGGCGCCGGCACCTCCTCGACGCCGACCATCGCGTTCCGCGTGACCAGGTCGGCGAGCGACGCGCGGTCCATCCCCTCCGTCCCCGCGGGGCGCCGGGGGAGCACCATGTAGCGCAGTTCCGAGGAGGAGTCCCACACCTCGACGTCGACGCTCTCGTCGAGGTCGGTGCCGAACTCCCGGAGCACCGCCCGGGGTTCCCGGACGATCCGCGAGCGGTACGCGGGGGACTTGTACCAGGTCGGCGGCAGGCCCAGGAGCGACCAGGGGTAACACGAGCAGAGCGTGCAGACCACCACGTTGTGGGTGTCCGGCGTGTTCTCGACCACCCGGAGGTGCTGGAGGCCGACCTCGAAGTCGAAGTCGGCGGCCGCGATGGCCGCGGTCGCGTCGTCGAGCAGGCGGCGCTTGAAGCCGGGGTCGGTCCAGGCGCGGGCGACGACGCGCGCGCCGTTCAGCGGGCCGATCTCCTCCTCGTATGCGCTGACCACCTCGTCGACGGCCTCCGTCGAGAGCAGCCCCTTCTCGATCAGGAGCGACTGGATGGCCCGCGTCCGGGGGCGGGGGTCGTCGGGCGAGACGTCCGCGTGCGGGTCCGGGCCCCCGCCGTGATCGTGTCCGTGGCCGTCGCCGCCGTCGTCGCCGCGGGCGCCGTCACCACCGCCGCCGTCGCCGTCGTGGGGGCCGTGCCCCTCCTCCTCGGTCATGGCCGCCGCCAGGCCGCCGACGGGCTTAGTCGTTCTCCCCGTCCCCGTTCCCCCCTCCAGCCGCCCGGAGGTACGGCTCCCAGAGGTCGACGTTGACCGCCCGGCCGTCGCCGTCGGGGCCCCAGACGTCCGCGGCCTCGAAGCGCACGCCGTAGAGCGGGTGCGCGGCCGCCTCGCCGCGGGCCCGCGCGTCGGGGTATGCGTGGGTGCCGTGGTGGGCCCGCACGGTGCCGGGACAGCCCCGGACGTACCGCGGACAGCGGGTGTGACCCGCCGGATGCCGGCGCCGGACGATCACCCGGTCGCCGGGCTCGAACCGCGGCTCCTGCGGGGCGCGGTCGTGGGCGGCCGGCGCGCGGAACTCCGCGAGCGCCCGGTCGGCGACGGCCGCGGCGTCCGCGTCGGCGTCGGCGGCCGGGAGGGCGTCGAGGGCCGTCCGGTCGGCGCCCCCGGCCGCCGCGGCGTCGGCGAGTGCCGCCGCCCGGGCGTCGATCCGGTCCGGGTCGAGGGTCCCGGTCTCGGCGAGCAGCGTCTCGACGGCCGCGACCCAGCGCTCGAAGTAGCCGTCGAGGTAGCGCTGGGGGTCCATCCGCTCGATGGCGTGGCGCTTCTGGTCGCCGTTGTAGACGCCCTGGGCCTTGAGAGCGCGGTCGATGGCGAGGATCGTCCGCTCCCAGTCGGCGTGGAAGGCGGCGGGGTCGCGGGGCACGTCCCCGAACCCGTGCATCCCCCCCATGTCGTGGATGCCGTTCACGGGCGCCCGCGTCGGCGCGCGTCGACAAAAGTGCGGGGGTCGGGGGTCATATGCGGGTGTCGGGGGTGTATGTGTGTGGCGCATCCCGCGGGGGCGGGACCACCGCCGCGACCGCCCCCCTCGACCGGTCCGATCCGGCGGGGATCCCGCGCTCCCCGGGCGCCCTCCCGGACCCGCCTACCCCTCGATGTGGTCGAGGCCGAGCAGGTCCCGCGGGTTCTCGAACGCGACCTGCCGGAGCGCGTCCACGCCGATCCCCATCCGGTGGAGGTCCTGCATCGTCTCGGGGATGCAGCGCTCGTCGCTGTGGCGGTAGCCCATCGCGTCGCTGTCGAGGATCACCCGGTCGGGGCCGTACTCGTGGATGACCTCCGCGATGTCCTCGCTGGTGACGCCCTTCAGCGGCGAGGAGACCGAGAAGCCGAGATAGCAGTCCGTCGACTCCATCACGAACTCGACGATGGAGGGGTCGCCGTGGTCGATCAGCAGGCGCTCGTCGGCCAGTCCCGCCTCGTCTTTCAGTTCGACGTCGATCTCGGCGCACTCGATCTTCGGCCTCTCGTAGTCGATCTCGGGCAGCGGCTTCGAGAGGCCCAGCCCGCCCCACCCCTGCTCGGAGGAGGTCGCCGCACCGGCCTTCCGGGTCGGGGTGTGGAGGATCAGCGGCGTCTCCGTCCCCTCGGCGATCCGCATCTGCTCGCGGACGACCTCCTTCTGCTCCGCCAGGGGCCACCGGGAGGCGTACTGGACCGGTTCGATC
This sequence comes from Haloferacaceae archaeon, assembly GCA_042219485.1. GTDB lineage: Archaea > Halobacteriota > Halobacteria > Halobacteriales > Haloferacaceae > CAZMLQ01. Next base: position 16,798 of record JBDGPV010000078.1, on the reverse strand, counting down.
CCCGTCTCGCCGATGGCGACCACCTCGTCGAGCGCGCAGTAGTCGGGCAGGACCGCGAGCAGGTCCTCGGGGTCCTCGACGCGCCCGACGGTGTGGATGCCGATCGCGACGTACTGCTCGAACAGGTGCTTCCGGTTGAGGTAGTCGGCCCACTTGACCGCGAGGTCCCACAGGAACCGGACGTCGTCGGGCTGGACCGGCCGGTAGGGGCTCCAGTGGTAGTTGGCGGCGATCATCACCGCGGCCTGGCAGCCGGTGAGGTCGAACTCGTGTTGCTCGTCCCACGAGATGGTCTGGGTGTGCTGGTGGGCGTCGATCCACGGGATCGCGGTCGCGGCCGGGGTCAGGTCGGGGCCCTCCTCGCCGAGCTCGTCGGAGGCGATGCCGAGCGGGCGCTTCGAGGGGTAGGCGTCTGCCATGCCGTCGGGATGCGGAGCGCGCACTTCAACGTCCCGGTCGGCGGGCGTCGCCGTCGGGACCCTGGCGCCCGCGTCCGGCGGTCGAACGGACGGCGGCCGGCGGGACGCCCGCGGTGGGGATCGGAGGGCGGCCGGCGGGACGCCCGCGGTGGGGACCGGGGCCCGCGGGACGCTCGGGGGCGGAACGGGTGCCGGGGGGACGGCGGGCACGGACGATGGGAAGGGCTAAGTGGGGACCGGCGAACGCGGTCGCCATGCGCGTAACCGGCGTCGAATCGATCCCGATGGAGACGGCGATAGACACCGTGACCCGGAAGGGCGGGTCGTCGGCACAGACGATCACGGTCAACCCCGTGATGGCGCGGGTCGAGACCGACGCCGGGATCACCGGCGTGGGCGAGTCGTTCGTGTTCGATCCCGAGGGCAGCGAGGCCCGGATGGTGGCGGCGGGGATCGACGCGCTGGCGGACCGGATCGTCGGCGAGGACCCCCGGGACGTCGTCGCCCGGTGGCACGAGATGTACACCGACGCGAAGCGCTCGACCGCCTACCGGTCGCTGTCGGCCATCGACGAGGCGCTGTGGGACATCAAGGGCAAGGACGCGGACAAGCCCCTCTACCGCCTGCTCGGCGGCGACGCCGGCGAGGTCGAGGCCTACGCCACCTTCCCGCACTTCAAGGAGGCCGAGCGGCTGGTCGAGGACTCCGAGTGGCTGGCCGACCGGGGCTTCCGGCTGATGAAGATCGTCGCCACCGGCGACCTGGAGCACGACCGCCACCGCGTCCGGACGGTCGCGGAGGGCAGCCCCGACGGGTTCGGCCTGGCGATCGACGCCAACACCTCCTACGGGTTCGCGGACGCGCTCAGGATCGCCGAGACGGGGGCCGAGCACGACCTGGCGTGGTTCGAGGAGCCCATCTCCCACCTGGACGTGCAGGGACAGGCGCGGCTCAACGAGCGGACCGCCGTCCCGATCGCCGCCTACCAGACCCACCGGCCCCACTACCCGGCCGTCGAGCACCTCCGGGCCGACGCGCTGGAGATCTACCAGCCCACGCTCGACCTGGTCGGCGGCGTGACCGCCGCGGACAACGTCGCCACGCTGGTCGAGGGGTTCGACAAGCGGTTCGTCCCCCACACCTTCGGGCCGGGCGTGAACTACGCCGCCAGCCTCCACGTCTGTGCGGCGACGCCCGCCTGCGACCTGATCGAGTTCGCCGTGTTCGACGACACGCTCGACGACCCCGGCCGGTTCATCGCCAGCCCGTACCTCGAGAACCAGGGCGAGATCAGGATGGACGAGGACGGGACCATCCGGCCGCCCGAGGGGCCGGGAATCGGCGTCGAGGTCGACGAGGACGCCCTCGAGGCGTACCGGATCGACTGAGATGTGCGGCACGGACGCGGAGACGGACGCGGGCGCGGAGGCGGACGCGGGCGCGGAGGCCGACACCGCCGATGCGGACGCGGAGGCCGCTACCGGTGCCGACACCGCCGACGCGGAGGCCGGCGCCGGCGGGACCCGCTGGGAGGTGTTGCTGACGGGCCCCATCGACGACGCCGGACGGGCGGAGATCGCCGACATCGCCGAGTTCACGTCGATCGACGCGTACCCGGACCGCGCGGCGCTCGCGGCGGACATCGACCGGTTCGACGCGATCATCCACCGGCCGTTCGACCTCGACGCCGACCTGCTCTCGCGGGCGACGAACCTCCGGGTGATCGCGAAACACGGCGTCGGCGTGGACAGCATCGACGTGGAGGCGGCCACCCGCGAGGGGATCGTCGTCTGCAACACGCCCGGCGCGAACGCCCGCGCGGTGGCGGAGCACTCGCTCGCGCTCCTGCTGGCCGTCCGCAGGCGCCTCCGCCCGGCCGACGCCGACCTCCGGGCCGGCGAGTGGCCCGCGGACGACGACCGGTACCTCGCGGGCGAACTGGCCGGCCGGACGCTCGGCCTGTTCGGCTTCGGGGACATCGCCGGGCAACTCGCGGGGATGGCGCGGGGGATCGGGATGGAGGTCGCCGCGTACGACCCCTACGTGGCCGCCGCCGACTACCCCGAGGGCGTGCGGAAGGTCGGCGAGGGGGCGCTGTACGAGGCCGCCGATCTCCTCTCGGTCCACGCGCCGCTGACCGACGAGACCCGCGGGGCGATCGGGGCGGCCGAACTCGCCGCGCTCCCCGCGGACGGGATCGTGGTCACCGCCGCGCGGGGCGGCATCGTGGTCGAGGACGCGCTGGTCGAGGCCCTGGCGGCCGGCGACCTGGCCGGCGCCGGCGTGGACGTGTTCGCCGAGGAGCCCCCGCCCGACGACCACCCGCTGTTCGACTTCGAGAACGTCGTCGTCACGCCGCACATCGCGGGCACCAGCCGCGAGGCGATCCGGGCCAAGGCGACCCGCGCCGCCGCGAACGTCAGGACGGTGTACGAGGGCGGCGTCCCCGACTCGGCGCTCAACCCCGAGGCCGTCGAGTAACGGCCGCCGGTGTCGGGGCCGCCGGTGTCGGCGACGGGATCGGAGCCAGGGCCGGGGCGAGGACCGGGGCCGGGACCGGGACCGGAACCGGGCCAGGAGCAGGGACGCGACCGGCGCCGCCGGCGACGCCGCCCGGCGGCTGGTTTTAAGCCCGCGGCTCCCCCCTGCCAGGGCATGACGGACGCGGACACCATCTACGACGACCTCGGCGTGCCGCGGGTGATAAACGGGGTCGGGACCAGGACGCAGGTCAGCGGGGCTCGCCTCCGTGAGGGGGTCGCGGAGGCGATGGCGCGGGCGGCCGAGGCCCACGTCTACGTGGCCGACCTCCAGGCGCGGGCGAGCGACCTGATCGCGGAGGCGACCGGCGCCGACGCCGGCTACGTCGCGCCCGGCGCGTCGGCGGCGATGCTGCTCGGCGCGGCCGCCTGCATCGCCGGCGACGACTACGCGACGATGGCGCGCCTGCCCGAGACGCGGGACGTCCCGAGCGACGTCGTCATCCCGAAGGCCCACCGGATCAAGTACGACGTGGGGATCCGGGCGAGCGGCGCGACGCTGGTCGACGTCGGGGGGGTCTCGCACCACCCGGTCGGGGGCGGCGTCGAACGGGTCGAGCCGTGGGAACTCGCCGACGCGATCGACGGGGAGACCGCCGCGGTGGCGTACGTCCAGCGGCCCCACAACCGCCTGTCGCTCGAAACGGTCGTCGGGGTGGCCCACGACCACGGCGTGCCGGTGCTGGTCGACGCCGCGAGCGAGGTGCCCCCGCCCGCGAACCTCCGCCGGTTCGTCGACGCCGGCGCCGACCTCGTCGCGATAAGCGGCGGGAAGGGGATCCGCGGTCCCCAGCCGACAGGCATCCTGGCCGGCCGCGCCGACCTGATCCGGTCGGCGGCCCTCCAGGGGCTCTCGGACGGCTACCACGCCGGAGTCTGGAACCCCCCCGAACGGCTGATCGACCGCTCGGCGCTCCCGCCGGGAACGCCGCCGACGGGGATCGGCCGCCCGCTGAAGGTCGGCCGGGAGGAACTCGTCGGCCTGATCGTCGCCCTGGAGGGCTTCCTCGACGAGGACCACGACGCGACCCTGGCGGCGTGGCGGGCGCGCGCCGAGCGGATCGCGGCGGGCCTCGACGACTCGCCCCACCTCGACGTCCGCCTCTCGGGCGGGACCGACAAGGCCAGCGGCGTCCCGAAGGCCGTCGCGGCGGTGGACGAGGGCGCGCCGCGCTCGGCCGTCGCGGTCGTCGCCGCGCTCCGGCGGGAGGAGCCCCGCGTGTGGGTCGGCGAGCGACGGGTCGATCGCGGCGAGATCACCGTCGCGCCCCAGGAGCTGACCGACGCGGAGGCCGACTACCTGGTCGAGCGGGTGCTGGCGGCGCTCGATCCGTCGACGGCGTGACGCGGGGGCAAGGCTATTTGGGAGCGCCGCCCCGAGCGGACCCGTGATCGATCCCGCGGGCGCGAGGGCCGCGCGACGGTCGGCCGGCGGCCGGACGGCGGGAGCCGAGCGGCCCGGCCGAGCCGTCCGGCCCGGGGGGCGCCGGCCGTGAGCGGCGCCCGGGGGATCCCGGGGTACCCCAAGCCGCTGGTCGGGATCGCGAGTTCGGCCGTCTGTGCCGTGATCGCGGCCGTCCCGTTCGGCCTCGAAGGGTGGCTCGTCGGGGCCCTCGTCGGCGCCGCGATCGGCGATCGGCTGATCCGACGGATGACCGACGAGGACGGGAACGGCGGGAGCGGCGCGCCCGACTGGGCGACCGGGGCCGACGCCGTGAACGGGGCCGGCGGGCGCGACGGGCCGCCGGACGGCACGGACGGGGGCGATGGACCGTCGGACGGCGCGGACGGGCGCGACGGGCCGCCGGACGATGGGACTCGGGGGGCGCCGCGGGACGGGACCGGCGGGACGGGCGCGGACGGGAACTGAGGCCCGGCGCCGGCCGCCGGTCGGTGGAACTATGGCCGGCGGGGCGCACCGCGGGGCATGGACGCCGACCACCACGGAGCGCGCCTGCGCGACCTCATCGCCGCGGACGAGGTGTACGTCTCCCCGGGGGTCCACGATCCGCTCTCGGCCCGGGTGATCGACGGGCTGGCGTTCGACCTGGTCTCGATGACGGGCAACGGGACCTCGGTCGCCCGGCTCGGGATGCCCGACGCGGGACTCATCACCCTCCCGGAGATGGTCGAGAACGCCCGGCGGATCCAGGAGACCGTGGACGTGCCGGTGATCGCCGACGCCGACAACGGCTACGGCAACGCGATCAACGCCGTGCGGACGACCCGCGAGTTCGCGACCGCGGGCGTCGCGGGCTTCCACATGGAGGACCAGGCCTTCCCGAAGCGCTGCGGCCACGAGGCCGGCAAGCGGGTGATCGGCCGCGAGGAGGCGGTCGGGAAGGTCCGCGCGGCCGCCGAGACCCGCGACGAGCACGCCCCGGAGATGGTGGTGATCGCCCGGACCGACGCCCGGGGGGCCGAGAACGGCTCGCTGGCGGAGGCCATCGACCGCGCGAACGCCTACTGCGCGGCCGGGGCGGACATGGCGTTCGTCCAGGGGCCCGCCGACCGCGCCGAGGTCGAGCGGATCGGGCGCGAGGTGGACGCCCCGCTCCTGTACAACGTCAGCGGGTCGTCGCCGAAGGTGCCGCCGGCCGAGCTCGCGGGGATCGGGTTCGACCTGGTGATGTACCCGCGGCTCTCGTCGCTCGCGACGATCATCGGCGTGCGGGAGGCGGGGGCGGCGCTCGCGGCGGACCCGGGCGGGGCGCTCGCGGAGCTCCAGGCCGAGTTCGACGACCTCCCGTACGACGGGTTCAACGAGTTCGCCGGCTTCGACCGGATCCGCGAGTACGAGCGCCGGTACGGGCCGGACGGCGGGAACTGACCGACCGGCGCGCCCGGGACCACGGTTCGACCGGGCGGCGGTTCTGCCGAACGGCCCGCCGACGCCCGGCCGGTCGGGGCCGTCGGCCCGCGGGCCCCCGGCGGATGACGGGCGCGGCGGCCGGCCCGCAGGAGGACGAATTTATGTGCGCGCCCCGCCGAGCGGGGCGGCATGGGCGACACGATGGCGGAGGGGCTGCTCGCGCGGGCCGCCGGTCGGGAGACGGCCGCCCCCGGCGACCACCTCGTCTGCGAGGTGGACGTGGTGATGACCCAGGACATGCACACGCCGGGGATCATGGCGAAGCTGCGCGAACTCGGCGTCGAGGAGCTCCCGGGGCCGGAGCGCCCGATCGTGGTGATGGACCACATGGCGCCGTCCCACGACGTCGACGACGCGACGACCAAGGCCGGCGTCAGGGAGTTCGTCGAGGAGTACGACATCGAGCACTTCTACGACGTGGGCACGGGCATCAGCCACGAGGTGCTGCCCGAGCGGGGCCACGTGCGGCCGGGCGAACTGCTGATCGGCAGCGACTCGCACACCACCACCCACGGCGCGTTCGGCGCCGCCGGGACGGGAATGGGCGACACGGACGTCGTCTACGCGCTGGCGACGGGGGAGAACTGGTTCCGGGTGCCCGAGACGGTCCGCGTCGAGGTCGAGGGCTCGTTCGGCCGCCGCGTCTCGCCGAAGGACCTGCTCCTGGCCCTCGCCGGCGAGCACGGGACCGGCGTCGCCCGCTACCGGGCCATCGAGTTCGACGGCCCGACCGTCCGGGACCTGGGACTCGACGACCGGATGACGCTCGCCAACATGGCCGTCGAGTTCGGCGCCAAGTTCGGGTTCACGCCCGTCGACGAGGTCGTCACGGAGTACGTCGAGGAGCGGACCGACCAGCCGTTCGACCCCGTGCGGCCGGACGACGACGCCGACTACTGCCGCCGGATCCGGGCGGACGTCGGCGACCTCGGCCCGCGGGTCGCCGAGCCCCACGACCCGGGGAACGTCGTGCCCGTCGAGGAGGCGGCGGGCGTCGACCTCGACCAGGTGTTCATCGGCTCGTGCACCAACGGCAAACTCGCGGACCTCCGGGCGGCGGCCCGCGTCCTCGACGGGCGCGAGGTCGATCCCCGGACGCGGCTGATCGTGACCCCCGCCTCCCGCGAGATCTACGGCCGCGCGGAGCGCGAGGGCGTGATCCGGACGCTGCACGACGCCGGCGCGGTCGTCACCAACGCCACCTGCGGGGCGTGTCCGGGGCTCGGCGTCGGCGTCCTCGGCGAGGGCGAGGTCTGTCTGGCCGCCCAGAACCGCAACTTCCGGGGCCGGATGGGCCACAACGAGAGCGAGATCTACCTCGCCAGCCCCGAGACCGCCGCGGCGTCCGCGATCGCCGGGGAGATCACCGACCCGAGGGGGGTGTGAGCGTGGGCGACGCCGACGCCGGCGCCGACGCGGACGACGACCGGGGGAGCGGTGCCGACGCCCGCGGGACCGCGTTCGTCTTCGGCGACGACGTGAACACCGACTACATCACGCCGACGGAGTACATGAGCTACGACCCCGACCGGATCGCGGAGCACCTGTTCGAGCCCATCGACCCCACGTTCCCCGAGCGGTTCGCGCCCGGCGACGTGATCGTCGCGGGGGAGAACTTCGGGGCGGGCAGCAGCCGCGAGCAGGCGCCGGCCGCCATCCGCGCCGCCGGCGCGGGCGCCGTCGTCGCGGAGTCCTTCGCCCGCCTGTTCTACCGCAACGCGATCGCCATCGGCCTCCCGGCGGTCGCCTGCCCCGGCGTCACCGACGCCGTCGCGGACGGCGACACCGTCCGGATCGACCTCGGCGCCGCGACGGTGGCGAACGAGACGACCGGCGCGACCCTCGACTGCGAGTCCTACCCCCCGGCGGTCCGCGAGATATTCGAGGACGGCGGGCTGCTCGAACACTACCGGGCGCGGCGGGACGGAGCGGACGCCGGCGGGGAGTGACGGGCGGCGACGGCCGAGCGGCGACGGCGTCGACCCGTCGATGCGCACCGACGCCGGCGGTTCGGTGCCGTCCGCCGGACAACGGTTCCGTCGACTGCCGGACGGCGGCGCCTACAGTTCCGCGAGCAGGCGGTCGAGGCCGCCGTCCTCGTCGATCCGCGCCACCGCGTCCGCGAGGCGTTCGGCGTGGGCCTCGTCGGTCCGGGCGGCGACGTTCTCGACGAACTTGTCCCGGAGGCGCTCCTCGGACACCGGGTTGGAGGGGCTTCCGGGCGCCCGGCGCATCTCCGCGCGGTGGGTCTCGCCGCCGGTCGTCGTCACCGTCACCGTCGCGCCGTAGCCGGCGAACTCGCCGCCGAAGATGTTGGGCTCGAACGCCCGGTCGACCTTCTCGATGACCGCTCGGGTCCGCTCGTCGGTCACGTACTCGTCGGTGAACTCGTGGATGCCGGGGTCGCGCTCCCGCAGGACGGCCGCCAGGCAGAACTCGATGGAGAACTTCGCCTGGAGGCCGTCGGCCGGCCGCTCGTGGTGGAGCATCTCGCTCGCCGCGTCGTCGAGCGCCACCTCGATGCGCTCGACGTCCTCGGGGGTCAGGTCCCGGTCGAGCACGACCTCCCGGAGCGCCTCCATCGCCGCGTGGGTGATGACCCCGGAGGGGTACGGCTTGTACCCCACGTCGAGGACGCCCCACTCGTCGTCGGCGCCGAGGTCCCGGACCACCCGGTCGGGGTCGTAGCCGTCCTCGCCGGTCATCACCTCGCCGTACCCGAGCGAGCCGTCGAGGATGGCCGGGTCGGCGGTGAACCCCTCGGCGGCGAGCAGCGCGGCCCGGACCCCCTGCTCGGCGGCGTGGCCGGCGTGCAGGGGCTTCGTCATCGTGCCGAAGTTCTTCTTCAGCGAGGACGATCCCGAGGCGACGACGCCGAAGGCCCGCGCGGTCGCGTCGGCGTCGAGGCCGAGGGCCGACGCCGCGGCCGCCGCGGCGCCGAACGAGCCGGCGGTGCCGGTGGCGTGCCAGCCCTTCTCGTAGTGGGAGGGGTAGGTCGCGTGCCCCACGCGGAAGGCGGCGTCGACGCCGAGGACGTACGCGGCGAGCGCCTCGCGCCCGGTCGCCCCCTCGCGCTCGGCGACCGCGAGCGCGGCCGGGAACGTCGGCGAGGTGGGATGGATGACGATCGACTCGAACGTGTCGTCGTAGTCGACGGCGTGGCCGAACGCGCCGTTGGCGAGCGCCGCACCCGGGGGGCTGGCGGTGCCCCCGCCGATCGTCGTCGCGTCCCCGTCGGCGTGGGCGTCGACGTACGCGCCGACCCGGCGGCCGACCTCGTGGTCGGCGCCGTAGACCGCCACCCCGAGGTAGTCCCGCACGGCCGTCCGGGCGTGGTCGAGCGCCGCGTCGGGGATGTCGTCGTAGCCGGTCGTCGCGACGAACTCCGCCAGCCGGGCCGTCACGCCGTCCTCCGCCTCGTCCGCCTCGTCCGCGTCCGAATGGGCCATTGGCCCCACGAGGGCGCTCGCCCACTATACTCTGGCGTTTCCGGCCGACCGCGGGCGCGACGGACGGCAGCCGGCAGGGCCGGTCCCCCATGCCAAACTATTTGCCCGCCACCCCACAGGTGGGGGGCATGGATCTCGGTCTGGACGGCAAGCGGGCGTTCGTCGCGGCGTCGAGCAAGGGGCTCGGGCGGGCGGTCGCGACGCGGCTCGTCGAGGAGGGCGCGCGGGTGACGGTCAGTTCGCGCAGCGAGGACAACCTCGCCGACGCGCGGGAGCACATCCTCGACGAGACGGGCGCGGACGGGGACGCGGTCGGCACCGAGACCTGCGACGTCCGGGAGCCGGACGGGATCGAGGCGGCGATCGACGGGGCGGCCGACGCCATGGGCGGGCTGGACGTCCTCGTGACCAACCACGGCGGGCCGCCGGCGATGAGCGTCGAGGAGGCCGGCCCCGAGGACATGGACGACGCGTCGGAACTCGTGATCGAGAGCACGTTCGCGATGGCGAAGGCGGCGCTGCCCCACCTGCGCGACGGCGGCGGGGCGATGGCCCACATCGTCTCCGCGTCCTGCCGGGAGTCGACCTCGAACCACGTCGTCTCGAACGCGACGCGGCCGGGGATCTACGGCATCTCCAAGAGCGTCTCGAACCGGTACGCCGCCGACGGGGTGCGGTCGAACTGCGTCGCGCCCCGCGGCGTGATGACCGAGCGGATCGAGTACAAGATCCGCGACATCGCCGAGCGGCAGGGGATCAGCTACGAGGAGGCGCGGGCGGTCCGGGAGGAGGAGGTGCCGATGGACCGCCTGGGACAGCCCCCGGAGTTCGCGCGCGCCGTCGCGTTCGTCGTCTCGCCGGCGGCGTCGTTCGTGACGGGGACGGTCCTCCCGGTCGACGGCGGCTGGTCGCGGCAGACGTTCTGAGGCGGGGGCGGCCCGGAACCGGGTCAGGCGGCGCCTGGCCCGCCCGTCCCGCGCCGTTCGAGGACGGCGACGGCGAGCATCAGCGCGGCCGCGAGGGCGGCGGCGGCGACGATGCCGAGGAAGGCGGCCTGGAGGCCGGCGACGTCGGCGACGACGCCGTAGACGGCGCTCATCACCGATCCGGTTCCGATCATCGCGGTGCGGACGATGCCGAGGGTGCCGCCGCCGACGTCGGTCGGGATCGTCCGCACGAGGTAGCTCTCCCGGGCCGGGCGGGCGGCGTTGATCGCCAGGGCGAACGCGCCCCCGGCGACGATCACCGCCGGGACCGATCCGACGAGCACGAGCGCCCCGATGCCGGCGAGGGTGCCGAGGCTCCCGGCGACGAGCACCGGGATCTCGCCCACCCGGTCGGCCACGCTCCCGGTGAGGACCTGGACGAGCGCGGCGCCGAACACGCCGCCGTACAGGAGGTTCGCCAGGTTCTCGCCGAACCCCTTCACCTCGATCAGGTAGAGCGGCAGGAACGCCGACACGCCGGTCCAGGTCACGACGAACAGGACCGCGACGAGCACGAACAGCGCGAAGCGGGGGCGGCGGAACACGCGCAGGTACGCCCGGATGCCCGGGCCGGAGGGCGCCCCCCCGTTGGCCGCCGGCGCCGCGTCGCCCGCGGGGTCGTCCCGCGCCGTCCCATCCCCGTCCCCGTCCCCGGCCGTCACGTCGTCGGCGTCGGTGGCGATGTCGGCGGCGTCGGTGCCGTCGGCATCGCGGTCGGCGTCGGTGGCGACGTCGGTGCCGTCGGCATCGCGGTCGGCGTCGTCGGCGAGCGCGGCGGCGACGTACTCCCGGTTGAGGAGGGCGAGCGCGACGCCGGCGGCGGCCGCGATGCCGAACGCGAGCCGCCAGTCGAGGCCGAGCGCCCCCAGCGCGACCAGCACCAGCGGGGCGAGGCCCCCGGCGGCCACGCCGATGGCGTCCATCGCGCCCATGGCGCGGGCCTGGCGCGCGGGGTAGATCTCGCCGATGATCGTCAGCGCCACCGTCTTGTGGGTCCCGGTGCCGAGGCCGAAGACGGCGGCGGCGACGAGCAGGAGGGGGTAGGTCGGCGCCAGCGCCATCGCGACCGCCGCGAGCGCGGCCACGGCGGTGCCGACGGTGATCACGAGCGTCCGCCAGACGCGGTCGGCGATCGCCCCGGAGGGGAACTGCATCAGCGCGTACGCGCCGATGACGACCGAGTAGATCAGCCCCGTCTCCGCGGTGCCGACGCCGTACAGCTCCTGGAACCGGGGGAACAGCGGCGGCAGCAGCGTGCGGACGAACCGCGCCAGGAACCAGATGCCCGAGAGGACGCCGAGCGGGGCGTACAGGCGGGCGAGCGCGCGGAGGTCGGCCATTCCGGTCGGGTCGGGCGACGGATTCCCCTCTCTTATGCGTTGTGCTACGCGCTACGTGCTACGCCGCCCGGTCGCCCTCGGCGCCGCCCCCGCGCCGGTCGAGGACGGCGACCGCGACGATCAGGACGGCCGCGAGGCCGGTGACGACCGCGATGCCGACGAACGCCGTCCCCAGGCCGACGGCGTCGGCGGCCGCGCCGACGAGCGCCGTCGTCGCCGACCCGACGAGCACCATCAGGCTGCGGACCAGGCCGAGCCCCCCGCCGCCGGTCTCGTCGGGGAACACCCGGAGGAGGTAGCTCCCCCGCGCCGGCCGCACGCCGTGCATCGCCAGCCCGAAGCCGCCCCCCGCGACGGCGACCGCGGCCAGCCCCCCGGACCGGAGCAGCGCGGCGATGCCGACGAGGGCAACGAGGTACGAGCCGACGAGCACCGGGACCTCGCCGAGCCGGTCGGTCACCCCGCCGGCCGGCGCCTGCACCAGGCCGAGCACCATGAAGCCGCTGTACAGGAGGTTCGCCGTCGCCGCCGAGAACCCCTTCACCTGGATGAGGTAGAGCGGCAGGAACGCGGCGACGGCGTTCCAGACCGTCGAGTAGAGGATCACGGCGCCGACGAACGCCGCCACCAGCGGCCGGCGGAACTCGCGGACGTAGCGCGCCAGCCCCCAGAGCGCGCCGTCTGGCGCGTCGCCGTTCGCACCGGCGGTGCCGTCGTCCGTCCCGGCCGCGTCGCCCCGCGGTCCGTCGCCGTCGGCGGCCGCCGGGGGGGCGGCGTCCCGGCCGCCGGGGGCGCCCGCCGTCCCGCCGTCCGCGCCGCTCCCCGCCGCCCCCGCCCCGTCGCGTTCCCCCCCGTCGTGGTCGCCGTCGCGGCCGTCGCTGGCGGCGTCGCCCCGGGCCGTCCGCAGGGCCGGGGCCACGTACAGCCGGTTGAGTCCGACGAACGCGCCGGCCGCGACCGCGGCGAGGCCGAACGCGACCCGCCAGTCGAGGGCGAGCGCTCCCAGGGCGACCAGCGCCAGCGGCGCCGCCGAACTGCCGAGGAAGCCGACGGTGTCGAACGCGCCGAGGGCGCCCCCGCGCCGCGCCGGGTAGATGACCGAGAGGGCCTTCATCGCGACGGTCTTGTGGACGCCGGTTCCGAGGCCGAACGCGGCGGCCGCGACGAGCAACACCGCGAACGAGGGGGCGAGGACGAACGCCAGCGCGCCGGCGGCGGTGACGACGAGGCCGGCGCCGATCACCCGGTCGGAGCCGGCCCGGTCGGCGAGGATGCCCGACGGGAACTGCATCAGCCCGTAGGTCGCCATCAGCACCGAGAACAGCAGCCCCGTCTCCGCGGAGCCGACGGCGTAGGTGGTCTGCAACTGCGGAAAGAGCGGCGGCAGCAGCGCCCGCCCGAACTTCGCGAGGAACCAGACCACGGCGAGCACCGCGAACGGGGCGTACTCGCGGAGGCGACCCGCGCGGAGGCCGGCGACCGCGGCCCGGACCGAGGGGCGTCCCATCGGGGCCGGGTTCGCCGCGGCCCCCTCTTAAGAGTTCGTTCTCGGCACGGACGGCGGGGATCCGACAGCTATTTCGCCCGCGGCCCGGTTCCACCGACGATCAGCCGTGCCGGGCCGGTTCCGCGACGCCGCCGGGTTCCTCCGCCGGAGCGAGTCGCCGCTCCGAACCCTCTTCTGGGGCGGCGTCTACGTGGCCGGGGCGCCGTTCGTCGTGCCCGCCCTCCTGGTCGCGGGCTACCAGCTGGAGGTGCTCGCGGCCGCCGCCGCCGGCGACAGGGCGCCGCCGCCGCTGGCCCCGAAGCGGCGCTACGCGGTCCGCGGCCTCGGCGTCGTCCTGATCGCGGCGCTGTACGCCGCCGTTCCGACCGCGGCCCTGGGGGTCGTCGTCGCGCGCTCGGTCCGGTTCGGCGCGGGGCTCGTCCCGGCCGTCTCGGTCGCCCCGGCCGACGCCGCGGTCGGCCTCGTCGCGGCGTACCTCCCCTTCCTGCTGGTCCCGTCCGCCCTCGTCGCGTACGCCCGGGCCGACCGGCCGTCGGCGGCGTTCTCGCCCGCGGCGGTCGCCCGGCCGCTCGGGGGCTGGCACTACCCCGCGGCGACCGTGCTCGTCTTCGCGTTCGCGGTCGCCCTCGGGGTCGTCCTCCCCGTCGCCACGGTGCTGACCTACGGGAGCCTGCTGGTCGTCGTCCCGTTCCTGCTGTTTTACGCCCTGTTCACCGCGGGCTACGTCGTCGGGACGGGCTACGGCGAGGCCGTGGGCGACGTCGACCCCGGGGCCGCCGGCCGGCTCCCGTTCGAGGACGGGTCCGACGGCTTCGAGTCGGACGGGTTTTAATCCACCCCCGGCAACCGGGGGTATGCGCGCCGTCGTCTGCCAGGACTTCGACGAGTCCAGCGTCGAGGAGGTCGACCGGCCGACGCCCGGGCGGGGCGAGGTGCTGCTGGCCGTCCGCCGGGTCCAGTTGAGCGTCACCGAGTGCAACCTCTACCGGGGGAACCGCATCGCCCACTACGACCAGGTCGCGCCGCGGCTGGCCGACGGGCCGGCGAAGCTGTTCGGCCACGAGTTCTGCGCCGAGGTCGCCGAGGTCGGCGAGGGCGTGGACGCGTTCGCGGTCGGCGACCGGGTGTACGCGTCGGGCAAGATCCCCTGCGAGTCGTGTGCGTACTGCGAGGCCGGCGCCACGCTCGAGTGCCGGGACAAGGAGTACCTGGGCTACGACCGGCCGGGCGCGCTCGCGGAGTACTTCGTCTCCCCGACCGCGCCGCTGACGAAGCTCCCCGACGGGGTGAGCGACCTGGAGGGGGCGGCGATGCAGCCGCTGGCGAGCGCCGTGCTGTGCGTCCACGACGCCGACGTCACGACCGGCGACACCGTCGCCGTGATCGGGGCGGGCGTGATGGGCCACCAGGTCGCCCAGCTCGCGCTCCAGCAGGGGGCCAGGGAGGCCCACGTCGTCGACATCGACCCGGCGAAGCTCTCGATCGCAGCCGACAACGGGCTGGACCCGATCGACGCCACCGAGGTCGATCCCGTCGGGACCGTGCTCGACCGGACCGACGGCGTCGGCGCCGACGTGGTCGTCGAGGCGGTCGGCGGCAGGCAGGACGAGATGGGCGAGGGCGACGACCCGCTGGCCCAGGCCGTTCGGATGGCCCGGACCGGCGCCACGCTGCTCCAGGTCGGCCACGTGATCGGCGAGGTGTCGGTCCGGCCGAAGCTGCTCCGGTCGAAGGACCTCGACTGGGTGTTCCCCCGGAAGGGCGCGACCTACCTCTCGCCCGGCGGCCACACCGGCACGTACGCCGCGCGGCTCGTCGCCGACGGCCGGGTCTCCATCGCCGAGTACGTCACCCACGAGCTCGACGGGCTGGAGAGCTTCGAGCGGGCGGTCGAGATCACGCTGAACAAGGCCGAGTACGACGCGCTCGGACCGGCACAGATCGTCCTCGACGGGTGACCGCGGCGCGGGCGGCGCCCGGTCGGGTCGCTTTTGCTCCCCGGGCCCGTAGCCGGCGGGCGTGAGCGACGACGAGGGCGCCGACGGCCGGGACGCGGACGCCGACGGCGACGGTGGGGAGCGGACGGCCGCCGGCGACGGCGACGGCGGACGGCGCGGGAGCGCGGACGCCGGCGCGACCGGCGCCGACGACTCGGCCGGCGCGACCGACGCCGGCGACGCGGGGTCGGCGCCGGGGACCGCGCCCTGGATGGCGAGCGGCGCCGCGGCCGCCGAGGAGACGACGCTGGAGGACATCGCCGCCGAGGAGGAGGTCCCGGAGGGGACCCCCTCGATCGGCTACCTGCCGAGCCTCCCCGAGCCGTTCGTCTCGCTGGGCGCCGGCTGCCTGGCCGCCGCCACGCTCCTCTCGTTCGGGACCTTCGGGTTCGTGATCTGGATGCGCGTCACCGGGAACGTCCGGGACCTGATGCCGTGGGAGGTGACGCTGGCCGCGATCCTGATGGCCGTCTCGACGGTCTTCCTGGCCGGGGGGACGTACTTCGCCCGGAAGCGGGTCCGCTGGACGCTCACCATGCTCGCGGCGCTGGTGGGCTCTTTCGCCATCCTGACCATCCCCTTCACCGTCGTCGCGGTGGTCTGCATCGGCCTGGGACGCGTCCACTTCACCCAGCCGTTCGTGGGCGGCGGCCCGCCCGACACGGACGGCACGGACGGAGCGGACGGCGCGGGCGCGGAGGAGTAGGGCGGTCCGGGCCCGCACGACCGCGGGGCACTTGGCCGCCGAGCCCATACCGCCGGACATGGCGGGGTCCCGGACGGCGACGGCGGTCGCGGGGCTGGCCCTCTCGCTCGCGGTCAGCGCCGCCGCCTGGCTGGCGTTCGATACGCTCCTGCTCTTCCTGTTCGTCCCCTTCGTCCCCCTCCTGTTCTCGCGGGGGACCGGCGGCGGGGAGCAGCGGCCGGACCGGCCGGCCCGCGAGTGCCCGGCCTGCGGGTTCCGGACCGACGACCCGCGGTTCGACTACTGCCCGCGCGACGGGACGCCGCTGGAGGGCCGGTCGTAACCGAGGGCCGGGGGCGGGAACCGGCGGCGGGCCCGGCGCCGGGATCGGGATCGGGGTCGGGGACCCCGTCGGGGTTACGGCCGCGCCGATCCCGGTCGGGAGTCAGGGGTCGGCGCCGGCATCGCGGTCGGCGTCGGCTGCCAGGTCGGCGCGGGCCTCGCGGAGCAGGCGCTCCCAGGCCCCGAAGAGCGCGCTGTCCAGGCCGTAGGCCTCGTCGATGCCGCGGACCCACGCGTCGTCGGCGAACAGCAGGCGCTGGAACCGGCGGACGTCCGCGGGGAGGTCGTCGCGCGCGCCGGCGTAGTAGGCGGCCGACGCCCGGCGGGTCCGGGCCACGAGCGGCGGGGGGACGGCGACGCCCGCCGCCCGGGCGACGTGGACGTACCACTCCAGGTGGAGGACGGCGTCCGCGAGCACGAACCGGGCGCCGAACCCCTCGACCCCGGCGGTCGCCGGCCGGCCGTCGACGAGCACGTCCCGCGGCCGGGAGAACCGCGGGACCGTCACGGCGTCGAGGCCGGAGTCGGCGGCGTACCGGCGGCCGATCCGGCGGAGCCGGCGGGCCGCCAGCGCGTTCGGCGCGGCGAGCGCCAGTTCGTACCACAGCGGCGTCCACTGGCAGAACGGGTCGGCGAACGCGGCGTCGGCCAGCAGGTCGGC
>JBDGPV010000070.1:0-29748 GCA_042219485.1 Haloferacaceae archaeon | reverse complement strand
CGACGAACCGAACGGGATCGCGCTGCCGGCCGAGCGCCGCCGCGAGGTCCGTGTCGGCCTGCCGGAGCGCCAGGTCGAGCGCCGCGCTCTCGTATGCCCACCGCCGGTAGTGGCGGCTCGCCGCCCGCTCGGGCGGCTCCGGGAACAGGTCGATCCCGTCCAGCCGCGCGGAGAACTCGTCGAACGTGTACTCGCCGGCGAGGTCGAACGGCGGCGCCGCGGCGAGGCGGTCGTGGTCGGGCGCGTCGTAGCTCACGTCCTCGCCCCGGCCGACCGCACCGTCGCCGGCGAGCGAGACGACGGTCGTGACGCGGGTGAACCCGGAGGAGGTGTCCCGCTCGCGGCGGGCCCGGGACTCCCCTTCGACGACGAGGGGCAGGTCGGCGAGGCGGTCGTAGAGTGCCATGGCCCCCGCACGGGCCGGGCGAGGATAAGCGGCGGCCCGCGCTAGCGCCGGCGCTTCGCGGCCCGGGTCCCGAGCGCCAGCAGCGTCGCGGTAACCGTCAGGACGACGGCGCCGGCGGCGGCGATCTCGTGGGTCGGCGAGGGGTGGGTGAACCCGCCGCCCCGGGCGGCGAGTTGGCCCGGCAGGAGGGTGTGGTGGGGCGTGCCGACCAGCGGGACGGCGTAGTCCACCAGGTCGTTCAGCCCGTACCAACCGGCGGCGAGGGCGATGGCCCGGAGCCGGAAGCGGGCGAAGCGGTGGATGACGAACCCCTCGACGACCATCGCGAGGTGGCTGCCGAACAGGAACGCGTACATCGGGAGCGGGGTCGTCTCCAGGAACCCGCCGGCGAAGGCCGCGAGGACGAACGGCGTCCAGAGGCCGAGCTTCCAGCACCCGAAGAAGGCCAGCACCGAGAGGTACTCGTTGGGCCGGCCGACCCACCAGCCGGCGAAGGCCAGCGCCGCGAACAGCGTCGCCGTGGGGCTGTCGGGGACCAGCGGCCACGCGACCGGCGGTTCGCCCGCGAACTGGAACCGGTAGTACCAGAACCCGAAGGCGGTCCCGGCGAGGTTGGTCGCCACCACGAGCGGCGCGAGGTTCAACCCGAGGTTCTCCACCCACCCCGGGAGCGGGGCGACCGGCCACGGGAGCGCCTCCCGCGGGGGGAGGTCGTCGCTCCCGACGAGGCGGGCGACGGCGCCGGCCGGTTCGGCGTCGGACACGGCGGACCGAAACGGCGGCGGGAAGATAGGGATGGCGGTCGCGCCGGTCGCTCGCCTCGTCCGGGCCCTTCGGTCGTCTCCTCTCGGGGCGCCCGTGCGTCGCAACGGCGTCGCCCGACGGTTGACTCAAGTGCGTCCGGGCCGTGCAGTTCGTATGACCGATCTGGAGGAGTTGCGGCGCGGCACCGACCTCGTCAAGCGCGGGTTCGCGCGGATGCAGAAAGGGGGGGTCATCATGGACGTGGTGACCCGCGAGCAGGCCCGGATCGCCGAGGACGCCGGCGCCGTGGCGGTGATGGCGCTGGAGGCGGTCCCGGCGGACATCCGCAAGCGCGGCGGGGTCGCCCGGATGCCCGACCCGGCCAACGTCGAGGCGATCATCGACGAGGTGTCGATCCCGGTGATGGGCAAGTCCCGAATCGGCCACGCGAAGGAGGCCGAGATCCTGGAGGCGCTGGGGGTGGACATGATCGACGAGTCCGAAGTGCTGACCCCCGCCGACGACGAGTTCCACATCGACAAGCGGGAGTTCACCGCCCCGTTCGTCTGCGGGGCGCGGAACCTGGGCGAGGCGCTCCGCCGGATCGACGAGGGCGCCGCGATGATCCGCACCAAGGGCGAGGCCGGCACCGGCGACGTGAACCAGGCGGTGAAACACCAGCGCGCGATCAAGGGCGCGATCCGGACGCTGACCGGCATGAACCACGAGGAGCGCGAGCGCTGGGCCCGCGAGCACGAGGCGCCCGCGCCGCTGGTCCACGAGACCGCCGACCGGGGCCGCCTGCCGGTGGTCAACTTCGCCGCCGGCGGCATCGCCACGCCCGCCGACGCGGCGCTGATGATGCACCACGGCTGTGACGGCATCTTCGTCGGGTCGGGCATCTTCGGCGCCGAGAACCCCGAGGCGATGGCCGAGGCCATCGTCGCGGCGGTCAACGACTGGGACGATCCGGAGGCCCTCGCGGAGATCGCGGCGGGCGTCGGCGGCGGCATGAAGGGCCAGGCCAACGCCTCGATGGACGAGGAGGAGCGACTGCAGGGGCGGGGGGTCTGACGGGGGGGCGGGCGCCGATCCGGACCCGACCGGCCGGTTCGCCCGGGGGGGCCGGCCCGTCACCCGATTGCGGGGGACCCGGCGGCCGGGGCCGGGCAGCCGAGCCGCCGCCCCCCGTCCCGTCACGTACCGTTCCCCCCGCCCTCCGGGGCCGAGTGAGGTTCCCGCCGGTTTTTATCCGGGGACGTCGACCCTCCGTCGATGCCCTCCATCACGCGCCGGCGCATCGTCGGCGGCGGCCTCGCCGCTGTGGCCGGGTACGGCGCCTACCGGCTGGACCGGGGCGGGGCCGACGCGGCGTTCGACGCCTGGACGCCCGCCCCCGGGACGTGGCCGCTCCGCCGGTACGACCCCGCGAACACCGCACACAACCCGAACGCCACCCCGCCCCGCGGCTCCCCGTCGGTCCGCGAGGTCGTCGCGACGGCGACCGACGCCCGTCGGCCCCGCTTCCGGCCGGTCGTCGGTCCCGACCACGTCGCGCTGTACGGCTCGGGGCTGGCGGCGTATCCGCACGGCGGCGGGAGTGCGGTTCTGACGGCCGACGCCGCGGCCCCGCTCGCCGGGTTCGGTCCCGGGGGGCGACTCCACGCGGTCCGCCACGAGCCGGACGCCGCCGACGGGCCGCCGGCCGTCGTGGGGTACGACGGCACCGACCGGCACGAGGCCTACCGGTTTCCGCTCGGCGACGACGCGACGGGCCTGACAGTCGGGGCGGGGGAGGCGTACGTCGGCACCGAGGGCGGCACGCTTCACGCCATCGCCCCCGACGGCGGGCGGCGCTGGCGCGTCGACGGGGCGCTCCCCGCCCTCGCCGACGGGGTGCTGTACGTCGCCGACACCCCGCTCGACGGCACCGTCGCCTACGCGCGCCGGACGGGCGTGGACCGCCTCCTCGCGGCCGGGCCGGAGCGGATCTGGCGGACCGGATCCGATCCCGTCCGGGGCTTCCCGTACCCGCCCGCGGTGGCCGACGGACGGGTCGTCCAGGGCGCCCGCGCGGCCGGCGGCGGGGCGGTCGTCGCCTTCGACGCGGGCTCCGGAGACCGCCTCTGGGGTCCGCGGCCGCTCGGCACCGACGTCTCCACGCCGGCCGTCGTCGGCGACCGCGGATACGTGGCGGCGGGAACCGACGGCCCCGTCGCCGGGCGCGTCGTCGCCCTCGACCTCGCGACCGGCGAGACCCGCTGGCGCGACGAGGTCGCACACCCCGCCGTCGCGCCGGCCGCCGGTGGCGACACCCTCGTCGTCGCCGGCGCGGTGCGCGAGGACGGGGAGCGGGCGGGGGGGTGGGTCCGCGCCTACGACCGCCACGCCGGCGACGTGCTGTGGAGGCGCCGCCTCGGATCGGAACCGGGAGGGCTGGCGCTCGTGGGGGACCGGATCCTCGTCACCGCGGGCGGGTCGCTGTACGAACTCGGGTAGCCGCTCAGTACAGCGTCGCGCCCTCGCCGATCTCGGTCTGGTAGGCCCGGGCGTCGATCCCCGCCGCGTCGAACGCGTCGAGCATCGCGCTCGCGACCGCACCCCTGACCCCCCGCCGGCATGCCGCGAGCACCGCGGGGCCGGCGCCGCTCACCGTCACGCCGGCCGCGCCGGCGTCGAGGGCGGCGTCGCGGACGTCCTCGTAGCCCGTGATGAGGGCGGCGCGCTCGGGGGTGACGATCCGGTCGTGCATCCCGGCGCCGACCAGCGCGGGGTCGCTCCGGCACATCCCGGCGGTGAGCGTGGCCGCGCGGCCGACGGTGTGGACCACCTCCTCCATCCGGGCGCCCTCGGGGACGACCCCGCGGGCGTCGCGGGTCGAGACGGCGATCTCGGGCAGGCAGGCGACCAGCGGCACCCGGGACCTGACGGCGGTCACGCGGTCGTCGGCGGCGATGGTGAACCCGCCGAGCAGCGCCGGCGCCACGTTGTCGACGTGGGCCTCCCCGGAGACGACGGCCTCGCCCTCGCCGGCGATCGGGACCAGCTCCCGCCGGGAGAGCCCGCGGTCGTACAGTTCGTTGAGCGCGACCGCGGCGGCCGCGGCGCTGGCCGCCGACGACCCGAGCCCCGAGGACGGCCGGACGCCCTTGTCGATGCGGATGTGGGCCGGCGCGTCGAGCGCCTCGGCGACGGCGCCGACCGTGTTCCCCGCGGGGTCCTCCGGGATGTACTCGCTGCCGGCGCCGGTCACGTCGATGGTGGTGCGGTCGGCCCGCTCGGCGCGGACCACGTCGGCCGGCCGGCCCAGCGCCACCCCGAACACGTCGAACCCGCTGCCGAGGTTGGCGCTGGTGGCGGGCGCCCGCACCGTGACCATGGGCCGTCGTAGCGCGAACGGCGACAAAAAGATGCCGAACCGGCACACTCCGGCCCGACCCGGCCCGGCGCCTACCCGCTCAGCACCCGATGGGGCTCGCCCTCGGCCATCGCCAGCACGTCGTCGAAGAAGTCGAGCGAGTCGTGGGGGCCGGGGTGGGCCTCGGGGTGGTACTGCCGGGTGAGAACGCCCAGGTCCGCGTCCTCCAGCCCCTCCGCGGTGTCGTCGTTGACGTTCACCTGCGTCACGTCGAGGGTGCCGGGATCGGTCACGGTGTAGCCGTGGTTCTGGGTCGTCATCACCACGCGCCCGGAGTCGAGGTCGCGCACCGGCTGGTTGACCCCGCGGTGGCCGAACTCCATCTTGTCGGTCGCGCCGCCCAGCGCGTTGGCGACGACCTGCTGGCCCAGGCAGATGCCCGCGACGGGGAGGTCGCCGACGAACTCGTCGACCAGCGCCTCGGCGGCCTCGAAGTTCTCCGGGTCGCCGGGGCCGTTCGAGATGAAGAGCACGTCCGGGTCGAGCGCGTCCACGTCGGCCGGCGTCGCGTCGTACGGCAGGACGTGGACCGTCGCGTCCCGCGCCAGCAGCGACCGCCGGATCGATCCCTTCGCGCCGCAGTCGATCAGCGCGATCTCGGCGGCGTCGCCGCCCTCGTGGGTCTCGGGCTCGGTCACGCTCACCTGCGCGCCGATCTCCTCGTGCTCGCTCATCCCCTTGCAGTCGGCGAGTTCCGCCTCGGCGTCCTCGGGTGTCGCGTCCGGCCCGACGGCGACGCCGCACTTCATCGCCCCGCCCTCGCGGATCGAGGTGACGAGGTCCCGGGTGTCGAGGTGGTCGACCGCGGGCACGCCCTCCTCGTCCAGCCACGCCACGACCTCGTCGGTCAGTTCGCGGGCGACCGCGGCCCGCGGATGGACGCGGTCGGACTCGAACCGCTCGCGTCGGACGCCGTAGTTCCCGATGAGCGGGTACGAGAACGTGAGCACCTGCTCCTCGTACGACGGGTCCGTCAGGCTCTCCTCGTACCCGGTGTAGGCGGTCGTGAACACGAGTTCGCCCCGGGTCCGCCCCGGTACGCGCCCGCGCGCTTCGACCACGCGCCCGTCCTCCAGCGCCAGGTAGGCGTCCGACATTACGAGAAGCACACTTTTTCGGCCACAATAAGCCTTGCTTTCGAAGCTGAATTACGAAATTCGTAACGGGTAAGGCGGGGCGCGCCGAACCCCGGGCATGGACGACCTGGACCGGCAGATCCTCGGCGTCCTCCGCCGCGACGCCCGGACGCCCTACACCGAGATCGCCGAACGGGTCGGCACCTCCGAGGGGACGGTCCGCAACCGCGTCGAGCGGATGCTCGACGACGGCGTGATCGAGCGGTTCACGGTTACCACCCGGACGGGCAACGTGAAGGCGATGATCGAGGTCTCCGTCGCCGTGGACGTCGACACCGCCCGGGTCTCGGAAGCGATGGCCGAGTGGGAGGAAGTGGACTTCGTCTGGCAGGTCTCCGGCGAGGAGGACATCGTCCTCGTGGCCGACGCCGTCGACACCGACGCCGTCAACGACCTCATCACGCAGGCCCGGGAACTCGACGAGGTCCGCAACACCAAGACCCGCCTCATCCTCGACGAGCGCATCGGCTGATCGCCGCCGGGCCCGCCGCGGGTCCCGGGACGGACGCCTCACTCCGGACGCGGTCGGTCGGCCGCAGAAAGGCCGACGTCGCCGTCGGCCGCCCCCTGTGCGCGGGGTGTGACGATACACCTGTGTTCGGACGGTCGCGCGCTCATCCCGGGGATTGAACCACCACCTTTCGACCTGTGGTACGTTTTGTCATGTCAAGAATCTTGTGGTGGGCGGGCCGCCGCCGGGCGCCCACCCATCCGTCGCGCGACGGGTCGCCACCGAAGCGCCCTTGACGGTGGTCGTCGTGGCCACTCGCATGAACGCGCGCGACGACGCGGACGCGGGGGAAGCCGGGGACGGCAGGGACGGTGACGGCCACGAGAACGCCGGTCAGACGGTCGTGCGGGTCGATTCCGACGACAACGCGCTCGGCACCGTCAACCGCCTCGAGGCCCACACGGGGGAGGGGATCCTCCACCGGGCGTTCACCTGCCTGGTCTTCGACCGCCGGGGACGCGTGCTGCTCGCGCGGCGCGCGCCGGAGAAGCGCCTCTGGGACACCCACTGGGACGGGACCGTCGCCTCCCACCCCGTAGAGGGCCAGTCGCAGGTCGCGGCCGCGCGCGAGCGCCTGGAGGAGGAGCTCGGGGTCACCCCGGACCAGTACGACGACCTCCGGGTGACCGACCGGTTCGAGTACAAGCGGTACTACGAGAACGCCGGCCTGGAGTGGGAGGTCTGTGCCGTCCTCCAGGTGACCCTCGACGACGTGCGCGTGGCGCCCGACGAGTCGGAGATCGCCGGCCTGCTGTGGGTCGACTACGACCGCCTCCGGGCGGCCCCGGAGCAGTACCGGCAGTTGCGGCTCTGCCCCTGGTTTCGGATCGCCGTCCGCCGGGACGGCGACTGACCGCCGTCACTCGAACTGGTCGCACAGCAGTTCGGCCACGCGCCGGGGCAGTTCGTGCTGGACCCAGTGGGTGGCCCCCTCCAGCATCGCCACCCGGGCGTCCCGGCAGTAGTCGGCGCTGTCGTGGGCCATCGACCGGAGGAGGAACCGGTCGTCGGCGCCCCAGACGATCAGCGTCGGCGGATCGACCTCGCGGCGGCGGGGCTCGGGCCGGCGTCGGGCCGCCGCCCGGTACCAGTTGATCATCCCGGTCAGCGCCCCCTCCCGGCCCCACGCCGCCCGGTAGCGGTCCAGGTCCTCCGCCGCGAACGTCCCCGGGAGGCTCGACCGCCGCATCCCCCGCGCGAACGGGCGGTAGTTCGTGGCCCGCACGACCGCCTCGGGGGCCCGCGGCACCTGGAAGGCGAGCATGTACCACGACCGGAGGCGCTGTCGCCAGGAGCGGCCGAGCGTCCGGTACATCACGGTCGGGTGCGGGACGTTGACCGCCGTGAGCGTCCGAACCCGCTCGGGGGCGTGCAGCGCCGTCCACCACGCCACCCCGGCCCCCCAGTCGTGGCCGACGACGTGGGCCGACTCGCGGCCGAGGGCGTCGATCAGGCCGGTCACGTCGTCGGCGAGTTCGCCGATCCGGTAGGCGTCGATCCCCGACGGCTTGTCGCTGAAGTTGTAGCCGCGCTGGTCGGGCACGACCACCCGGTAGCCGGCCTCGGCGAGGGGCCGGATCTGCGCGTGCCACCCGTACCAGAACTCCGGGAACCCGTGGAGCAGGACCGCGAGCGGCCCGTCCTCGGGGCCGGCCGCGACGGCGTGGAGTTCGATCCCGTTCGTGCCGACGGTCACGGACTCGCCCTCCCCGGGCCGCGGTGCGGACGGTCCCTCGGCGTCGACCATGCCTCCGGGTGGGCGCGGGCGGGCAAAAACCCGTCCCCGGCGGCCGCGCCCCGTCCCGGCCCCCGGCCGCCCGGCGCTCAGATGCGCACGACCCACGCGCGGTAGCCGTCCGGCGCCCCGTAGACCGCCGCGAACGCCCGGTCGAGGAACGCCGCCAGCCGGTTCGGGTCCGAGCGGGCGGTGATCCGCACGTTCGTCCCCGCCGCGCCCTCCGGCGACTCCAGCGCGTCGATGCGGAACTCGGGGAACGACTCCAGCAGGTCCTCCAGGCGGGCCAGTTCGGCGTCGGTGCAGTCCAGGTTGAACGTCCGGTCCGCGAACTGGATCCAGGGGGGCGGCCCCGCCGCGTCGCCGTCGCCGTCGCCCGGCGCCCCGTCGTTCTCGTCGTCCGCCGGCCCGGACGTCCCGCCGCCCGGCGCCCCGTCGTTCTCGTCGGCCGCCCCGACGG
The DNA here is from genome assembly GCA_042219485.1 of Haloferacaceae archaeon. GTDB lineage: Archaea > Halobacteriota > Halobacteria > Halobacteriales > Haloferacaceae > CAZMLQ01. The sequence continues at coordinate 21,338 of JBDGPV010000070.1, read as the reverse complement.
CCGACGGATCGAGTTCGACCGTGAGGAAGGCGCTCCCGCGCTCCCGGTGGGCGACGACGGCGTCGGCGAACAGTTTCCGTCGTTCCTCGGGATCGGCCGCGTCGAAGCGGGTCACGGTCGGTCACGCGGGCCCGCCGACAAAAGGCGGTCGGTCGCGCGCGCCGGCCGGCGGCCGCGTATCCTCAACCCTTTAGTCCCACCCCGGGTGGGTACGCGTATGTCGGTTGACGCGACACCCAGGGTACTGCTGCTCGGCCCCCCGGGGGCCGGCAAGGGGACACAGAGCGCCCGGCTCGCCGAGCGGTACGGCATCGAGCACGTGACGACCGGCGACGCGCTCCGGGCCAACAAGGACATGGAGACCGACCACGGCACCCCCCGGGAGTACATGGAGGCCGGCGAACTGGTGCCCGACGAGGTGGTCAACGAGATCGTCGCCGAGGCGCTCGCCTCGGCCGACGGGTTCGTGCTCGACGGCTACCCGCGGAACCTGGACCAGGCGGAGTACCTCGCCGACCTGGTCGACCTCGACGCGGTGATCTACCTCGACGTCGGCCGGGAGGAACTCGTCGACCGGCTGACCGGCCGGCGGGTGTGTGACGACTGCGGCGCCAACTACCACGTCGAGTTCGCGCCCCCCGGGACCCCGGGGGTCTGTGACGACTGCGGCGGCGACCTGATCCAGCGCGAGGACGACACCGAGGAGACCGTCGCGGAGCGCCTGAGCGTCTACGAGGAGAACACCGCGCCGGTCGTCGAGCACTACCGGGAGGACGGCGCCCTGGTCGAGGTGGACGGCGAGGGCTCCCCCGACGAGGTCGCCGACGCGGTCGTCGAGGCCGTCGAGGCGCGGGTCTGACGCGCCGGGTCCCCGCTTCCGGCCCGCGCCCGGCGCCGGCCGGCGTCGCCCGGAAGTAAAACGTTGATAACGGCCGGTCGCGTATTCCCCCCCGATGGCACGGACCCGGGCGACGGTACGGTCCCTCGTCGAGGAGGACCCCGAGATGCGCGCGGCCGTCGAGACGGTGCTCGACCGGGCCGAGAACGGGACGGTCCGCTGGGTGGACGTCCGCGAGGACGTGTCGAGCGGCCAGTGGGGCCGCCTCATCGAGCAGGGGGTGCTCGTCGACGGCGAGGAGGGGTTCGAACTCGACGACCCCGAGGCGGCCCGGGAGGCCCTCGACGCCGCCGACGGCGGCGACGGGAGCGTCGCGGACCCCGACGAGATCGAGGGGTCCTCGTGGTCGATCTACGACAAGGCCGCCGCGGTGCTCATGGTCCCCTTCTTCGTCGCCTACCAGTGGCGGCCCCTGCGGGAGATCATCGGCGGCGCGATGAACACGGTGCTCGGCCCGCTCAACCAGATGCTCCCCTTCTACGCGGTGGTGATGGTGCTGGCGCTCGCCACCGGGCTCTACTCGACGATCCTGCAGGCCAACCTGATGGACACCGAGAAGATGGCGGCCTTCCAGGAGCGGATGAAGGACATCAAGGACCGGCGCGCCGACGCCAAGGAGCGCGGCGACGAGGAGGCGCTGGATCGCATCCAGGAGGAGCAGATGGACGCGATGGGCGACCAGATCGGCATGTTCAAAGAGCAGTTCCGGCCGATGGTGTGGATCATGTTCCTCACCATCCCCGTCTTCCTCTGGATGTACTGGAAGGTCGGCATCCGCGACCCGACGAGCGGCCAGTTCGGCACCCTCGTCATCCCCCTGAAGGGGCAGGTCACCTGGAAGGAGGGCGCGCTCGGGCCCATCCAGGTGTGGATCGTCTGGTACTTCATCTGCTCGATGGGGTTCACCCAGATCATCCGAAAGGGACTGAACCTCGACATCAGCCCGACCTGACAAGGGCAACCTCTTTGACCCGGACGGCCACACGTCCGGTATGTTGGTGACAGTCTCGGGGCTGGCCGGCAGCGGGAAGACCACGACCGCCGCCGGCCTGGCCGACGTGCTCGGCTACGAGCACGTCAGCGGCGGCGACATCTTCCGGGACCTCGCCGCCGAGCGCGGCTACTCCCCCGTCGAGTTCAACGAACTCGCCGAGGAGGACCCGGAGATCGATCGGGACCTCGACCGCCGGCTCTACGGCCTCGCGCGGGAGCGCGACGACCTCGTTCTGGAGTCGCGGCTGGCCGGCTGGCTGGCCGGCGACGCCGCCGACCTCCGCCTGTGGCTCACCGCGCCGCTCGCCGTCCGTACCCGTCGGGTGGCCGACCGCGAGGGGAAGCCCCTCGACCGCGCCCGCGAGGAGACCCGCCGGCGCGAGGAGAGCGAGGCCGCCCGCTACGGGGAGTACTACGACATCGACATCGCCGACCTCTCGATCTACGACGTCGTGCTCAACACCGCCCGGTGGAGCCCCGACGCGGTGTGTGAACTGCTTGCCGGCGCGGCGCGCGCGTACGACCCCGAAGCCGACGAGGGGAAGCTCCCGGTCGAGGGCGTACGCTACGACTTCTGAGATGACCGCCCGCGGGCCGCCCGCCGACCGGTCGCCCGCCGAGCGCCTCCGGTTCGGGGTCGTCAACCTCGACAAGCCGCCCGGCCCCTCCGCCCACGAGGTGAGCGCGTGGGTCCGGGCGCTGGTCGACGACGCGCTCGCCGACATGGGCGCCGACCCCGCGGGCCGGGCCGCCCACGCCGGCACGCTCGACCCGAAGGTGACCGGCTGCCTGCCGGTCCTGCTGGGCGACGCGACCCGCCTCGTCGAGCGGTTCCGCGACGCGCCGAAGGAGTACGTGGCCGTCCTCGAACTCCACGGCCCGCCGCCGCCGGACCTCGCGGACGTGATCGGCGAGTTCGCCGGGCCGCTCTACCAGAAGCCGCCCAGAAAGAGCGCGGTCGTCCGCCGGCTGCGCGTCCGGGAGGTGTACGACCTCGACGTGCGCGAGGTCCGCGGCCGGCAGGCGCTCCTCCGGGTCCGCTGCGAGAGCGGCACCTACGTCCGGAAGCTCTGTCACGACATCGGCCTCGCCCTGGGGACCGGCGCACACATGGGCGACCTCCGCCGGGTCGGCACCGGCGGGTTCGACGACCGCGACCTCGTGACCCTCCACGACCTCGCGGACGCGCTGGCGTTCGCCGTCGAGGGCGACCCCGACCCGCTGGCCGAGGCCGTCGATCCGGCGGAGCGCGTCCTCGACGCGCTCCCCGCCGTCGTCGTCGCGCCGAGCGCCGCGAGCGAGGTCGCCGAGGGGGCGCCCGTCTACGCGCCCGGGGTGATCGAGGTCCGCGGCGACCCCGCGCGCGGCGACCGCGTCGCCTGCTACACGCCCGACGGTGCCGCGATCTGTCTCGGCCGCCTGGTCGGCGATCCCGGCGCCGGGTCGGGGACGGTCGTGGACCTGGATCGGGTGCTGGTCTGAGCCGGCGCGGGCGATAGGCGGCCCGGGGCGCGGGCGGTGCGGACGCCCGCGCGGCACGGCGACGGGGGAAGCGAAGCGCTTAACAGCGCGTCCGCCGACGCTCGGAGTGCGGGACCGTGGGGTAGTGGTATCCTCTGCGCATGGGGTGCGCAGGACCTGAGTTCGACTCTCAGCGGTCCCACTCCTCGAACGTCGCCGGCCGGGTCGCTCCCGGCACGGCCCGACGGGCGGCCGTCAGTTCCCGTTCCCCTTCGCCCCGGGGTTGGTCACCGCGCCGTTGGCGGCGGAGCCGAAGGCCTCGCCGTACTTCGCGAGCACGCCGTTCTCGTAGGCCGGGTCGGGGTCGTGATCCGCCAGCCGGGCCTCGATCTCCGCGTCGGTCAGGTCCACCGAGAGTTCGAGGTCGTCGACGTCGATTGTGACGGTGTCGCCGTCCTCCAGCGCGGCGATCGGGCCGCCGACGTAGGCCTCCGGGGCGACGTGGCCGATCGAGAAGCCCCGGGTCGCCCCCGAGAACCGGCCGTCGGTAAAGAGGGCGACGTCCTCGGCGTGGCCCTGGCCCGCGACCGCGCTCGTGACCCCGAGCATCTCGCGCATCCCCGGTCCGCCCCGCGGTCCCTCGTTGCGGATGCAGATGACGTCGCCGGCCTCGACGTCGCCCTCCTGGACGTACGCCATCGCCGGCTCCTCGGACTCGAACACCCGGACGGGCCCCTCGTGGCGGAGGTGGTCGCGGCCGGTGATCTTGATCACCGCGCCGTCGGGCGCGAGGTTCCCCGTGAGGATGCGGATCGCGCCGCGCTCGTGGATCGGATCGTCGACGGTGTGGAGGAAGTCGGCGTCGAGGTCCTCGACGGCGGGCGGGTCGACCGCCGCGAGCTCCTCGGCCAGCGTCCGGCCCGTGACCGTGCCGGCGTCGCCGTGCAGCAGGCCGGCCTCGTGGAGTTCGTTCAGGACGACCGGGACGCCGCCGACCTCGTGGAGGTCGTTCATCACCCGCTCGCCGCCGGGCTGGAGGTCGGCGATCTTGGGCGTCCGCCGGCTGATCCGGTTGAAGTCCTCGATGTCGAGATCGATCCCCGCCTCCGCGGCCATCGCGAGCAGGTGGAGCACGGCGTTGGTCGACCCCCCGACGGCCACCTGGAGCGCGATGGCGTTCTCGAACGACTCCGCCGCGAGGAAGTCCGAGGGGCGGCGCCGCGCCTCGACGGCCTCGACGGCGCGCTCGCCCGCCCGTCGGGCCTCCTCGTAGCGCGCCCCGTCCTCGGCCGGGGGGCTCGCGCTGCCCAGCGGCGCGAACCCGATCGCCTCGGCGATCGAGGCCATCGTGTTGGCGGTGAACATCCCGCCACAGGAGCCGGCCCCCGGGCACGCGTTGCGCTCGATCTCGTCGAGCTCCTCGCCGGAGATGTCGCCCTGTGCGAACGCGCCGACGCCCTCGAAGACGTTCTGGATCGTGATCTCGCGGCCGTCGTGCTCGCCGGGCATGATCGACCCGCCGTAGAGGAAGACCGAGGGCAGGTCGGTCCGGATCGCGGCCATCATCATCCCGGGCATGTTCTTGTCACAGCCCCCGATGGTGACGAGGCCGTCCATCCGCTCGCCGAACGCGACGAGTTCGACCGAGTCGGCGATCATCTCTCGCGAGATCAGCGAGGCCTTCATCCCCTCGGTCCCCATCGAGATGGCGTCCGAGATGGTGATGGTGCCGAACTCGATTGGCATCCCCTCGGTGCCGTCGATGGCCTCCCGGGCGGCCTCGGCCACGTCGTCGAGGTGGACGTTGCAGGGCGTGATGTCCGCCGCCGGGTTGGCGATCCCGACCATCGGCGAGGAGAGGTCCTCGTCGTCGTACCCCATCGCCCGGAACATCGAGCGATGGGGGGCCCGCTCGGGGCCGGCCGTCACCTCGCGGCTCGGCAGGTCCGGGTCCTTCTCGCCGGCGAACTGTGCCCCCGCCTCCCCGTCCTCCGTCGCCGCGTCGTCGTCCGGTTGCGGCTCCTGTCGGCTCATGTCCCCCGGTGGACGCTCCGCGGGCTTAAATGGGCCGCCACACCCGTTCGGTCCGTCCGCCGGGGCGCGCGCACCCCCGGCCCGCCGCCCGGGCGCCCCGGGCGCTCACTCCCCGTCGCGCCGCGCGAGTCCCGCGAGGTGCGGGGCCTCGGGGACGATCAGCTCCTCGGCGCCGAGCCGGGCGGCGTTCTCGCTGCCCGGCAGGCAGAACACCGGCACCCCGTCCGCGACGCCGGCGGTCGCGCGGGTCCCCACGACCCGGGTCCCGACCTCGTCGTACGAGAGCCGGCGGAACAGTTCGCCGAACCCGGGGAGGCGCTTGGTCAGGAGCGGTTCGATCGCCTCGACGGTCACGTCGTCGGGCGTCACCCCCGTGCCGCCCGTGGTCACCAGGACGCCGACGTCCTCCCGCCCCACGAGCGTGTCCGCCCGCCCCTGCACGCCGTCGAACTCGTCGCGAACCAGCTCGCGGACGACCACCTCGTGGCCGGCGTCCTCGAACGCCGCGGCGATGGCGTCCCCGGCGGGGTCGTCGTCGAGCGTCCGGGACGAGGACACCGTCACCACCGCCACGCCGAGCGACACCACGTCGTGCGCGTGGTGGTCGTGATCGTGGCCTCCGTCCCCGTGGTCGTGGCCTCCGGCCCCGTGGTCGTGGTCGTGGTCGTGGCCCCCGTGGTCGTGGCCTCCGGCCCCGTGGTCGTGGTCGTGGTCGTGGCCCCCGTCGTCGCCGTGGTCCTCGCGACCGTCCCCGCCGTCCGCGACGGGCGCGTTCCCTCCGTGTCCGGTCATCGGTCGGGGTTCGGCGGCCCCGCCCAAAACACCACGGCCTCCGCTCCGCCCTCGCGGTCCGGGGTTGCCGCCTTCCGTCGGGGCCGGCGACGCGCGACGCGGCCTCCGGGCGGCCGCGCGGTGCCGGCGTCGTCGCGCCGGCGGGCCGGCGGGCCGGGGAACCGTGAGGGCTTTTGGACGCCGGCCCCCAGGCCCGGGGATGCGTTCCGACGCCGGGCCGGAGGGCCGGCCGCCCGCGGCCGGGGACCGCGAGGACCCCGGCGACGGGGCCCCGCCCCGCGAGTCGGGGGAGTCCGCCCCGCCGTCCGATCCGGCCCCGGGATCGCCCGGCGGCTTCGGCGCCCGGGGCTGGGTGCTCGTCGGCGCCGTCGTCCTCTCGACGGTCGTCGTCCCGGGGCTGGTCTACGCCCTCCCCGCCCTGCCGGCCGACGCGGGCCTGCCCTTCCTGGTCGCGATGCTCGCGCTCCCCCTGCTCCCGGCGGTCCTGCTCGGCGCCGCCGCGGTCTGGTCGATGACCGCCGCGACGGGCCCCGACGACCGGGGCTGACCCCGCCCCGGCTCCCGGTTCTACAAAAAAGCACGCGGCAAGGCTTATGCCGGGAGGGGTGCGAAGCGGTACCGCATAGCATGTTCGAGCGGTTCACGAGCGAGTACTACCTGGGACGGCTCTACGTCGAACCCCGTGACTGCGACCGGGCGGCCATCCAGCGCGCCGACCACGAGCGGGTGAACGAGAAGCTGTACGCGACCGGCGAGGGGGTCGAACGCCTCGACGGCCCGCTCGTGATGAAACTCGACGGCCACCACTTCCCGGTTCACCCGGACGAGGGCGTCCCGCACGGGACGCTCGCGCTCCCGCGGTCGCTCGCGGACCGCTCGCTCCCCGACCGGTGTGAGGTGTTGCTCGCGGACGTCGACCGGGCCGGCGAACTCCTCCGGTACGCCGGCTACGCCCCGGACCGCGGGGCCCACGCGTAGCGCGGGGCGCGGCGGGCGCCGGGAGGGCCCACACCTAGAAGTGTGCGGCGGCCGCGCGGTCGGCCATGCTCGACGACCTGCTCGGCCGGACGGAGCTCAAGGAGCGCATCGAGGAGCTGGAGGCCGAGCGCGAGTCGCTCGAACGCCGGCTCGAATCCGCCGAGGAGAGCCGCGCCGAGGCCGTCAGCGCGCGCCAGGCGGCCGAGGAGCGGGTCAACCGCCTGGAGGACCGCGTCGCCGAACTGGAGGACCGGGTCGAGCGCGCGTCCGGCGACGACGGCGACGGCGACGCGGCGTTCCGCCGGGTCGAGGAGCTCCACGACGCCCGGCGCGACGAGGTCCTCGACCGCCTCAGGAGCGTCGAGACCGGGCCGGAGGGCGCGCTGACGGCGATGGTCGGCGCCGACGTTCCCCGGCCCGTCCGCGGGGCGTTCGGCGCCCGGGCGCCGCTGGTCGAGCGGGCCGCCCCCTGCCTGGCGCTGACCGACGACGAGGGGCTGATCGGCGTCGCGCTCGCCCCGCCGCTCCCGCCCGAGCCCTTCCACGAGTGGGGGTCGGGCTTCCGCCTGCCCGACGAGTGGTTCCGCCCGCCCGACCGCATGACGTTCGCCGTGGTCCGCGCGGACCTGTTCGCGCTGGGCGTCTACGAGGACGGCGAGCGGGTCGAGACGGAGGCGATCACCGCCGACGTCGGCGAGAACCACTCGAAGGGCGGCTTCTCGCAGGACCGGTTCGAGCGCCGCCGGGCGGAGCGGGTCGCGGCCCACATCGACACCGTGCGGGACCGGTTGGCCGCCCAGGACCCGGATCGGCTGGTGCTGGCCGGCGAGCGCACGGCGCTCGACGCGCTGGACCTCGACGGCCTCCCGTTCGACGCCGAGCGCCGCGTCGCGGTCGACGCCAGCGGCGACCCCGAAGGGGCGCTCGACGCCGCCGTCCGGGACGCCTTCGCCACCCGGCTGTACGTGCTCTGACGCCGCCCGTGCCGGGACGGCGCCGCCCCGCGGGTTTTAGGCACCGGCCCCCGTGCCCCCGGTATGCTCGACCCGGATGCGCGCGTTGCCGTCCTCGCCCACGGGAAGTTCCCCGACCGCGCCAAGACCGCGGTCGGGATCCTCCGGTACGCCGACTACGAGGTGCGCGCGGTCCTCGACCGCGACCGCGCCGGCGACCGGGTCCGGGACCACCTGCCCGGCGCGCCCGACGCGCCGATCGTCGCCTCGATGGCCGACGCTCCCGACGTGGACGCGCTGGTGATCGGCATCGCCCCCATCGGCGGCGGTTTCGACGAGTCCTGGCGCCCGGACGTCCGGACGGCCATCGGGCGCGGGTGCGACGTGGCCGCCGGCCTCCACTACTTCCTGTCCGAGGACGACGAGTTCGCGGCGCTGGCGGACGAACACGGCGTCGACCTGTGGGACGTGCGCCGCCCGCCCGACGACCTCTCCGTCGCGGAGGGCGTCGCGGCCGACGTCGAGGCCGACGTGGTGCTGACGGTCGGCACCGACTGCTCGTCGGGCAAGATGACGACCTCGGTCGAACTCGTCCGGGCCGCCCGCGCGGCCGGCGTGGACGCGGCGATGGTGCCCACGGGCCAGACCGGCATCCTCGTCGAGGGGTGGGGGGTGCCGATCGATCGGGTGATCTCGGACTTCGTCGCCGGCGCCGTCGAGGGGATGATCCGCGACCGGGGCGACGACCACGACCTGCTGGTGGTCGAGGGACAGGGGAGCATCGTCCATCCCGCCTACTCCGCCGTGACCTGCGGCATCCTCCACGGCGCCATGCCCGACCGCCTCGTGCTCTGTCACGTCGCGGGCCGGGAGGCGATCAACGGCTACGAGCGGTTCCCCATCCCGCCGGTCGAGCGGTGTGCCGGCCTCTACGAGTCGCTCGCGGCGCCCGTTCGCGGGACCGAGGTGGTCGCCGGGGCGCTGAACACCGCGGCCCTCGACGGGGGGGCCGCCCGGGAGGCCGTCGACGCGTACGCCGACGCCCTCGACGTCCCCGCGACCGACCCCGTGCGCTTCGGCGCCGGCGAGGTGCTCGACGCCGTATGCTGAGCGCGGAGTTCGAGCGCGTCACCCTCCCGCTGGCCGACGAGTTCGCCATCTCGCGGGAGTCGCGGACGGCCGCCGAGAACGTGCTCGTCCGGGTGCGCGACGACGACGGCCGGGTCGGCGTCGGCAACGCGGCCCCGTCGCCGCGGTACGGCGAGACCCCCGAGACGGTTGCGGCGGTCCTGCCCGACCTGTTCGCAGTCGTCGAGGCGGTCGACGATCCGCTCGCCCTCGACCGCATCGAGCGCCGCCTGCGCGAGACGGTGCGGGACAACCCCGCCGCCCGGGCCGCGGTGTCGGTCGCGCTCCACGACCTGGCGGCGACCCGCCTCGGCGTCCCCCTCTACCGCCTGCTCGGCCTCGACCCCGACCGGACCCCGCGGACCTCGTTCACCGTCGGCATCGCCGACCCCGACCGGATGGCCGAGAAGGCGGCCGATGCCGTCGCCGCCGGACACGGGGTGCTGAAGGTGAAACTCGGCACCGACGACGACCGGGCCCGGGTCGCGGCCGTCCGCGAGGCCGCGCCCGACGCCCGCCTCCGCGTCGACGCGAACGAGGCGTGGTCGCCCGCGGAGGCGATCCGGAAGGCCCGGTGGCTCGCGGAGTTCGACGTCGAGTTCCTCGAACAGCCGGTGCCGGCCGCGGACCTCGCGGGCCTCGGGCGCGTCCGCGACCGCGCGCCGCTCCCGGTGGCAGCCGACGAGGCCTGCCGCACGCTCGCCGACGTGCCGCGGGTCGCCGACCGGGCCGACGTCGCGAACCTGAAGCTGATGAAATGCGGCGGGATACGCGAGGCGGTGCGGATGGTCCACGCCGCCCGCGCCCACGGGATCGAGGTGATGCTGGGCTGCATGATCGAGTCGGCGGCCAGCATCGCGGCCGCCTGTCACCTCGCGCCCCTGGTCGACCACGCCGACCTCGACGGCGCGCTCCTGCTGGCGAGCGACGCCTACGCCGGGCCGGACCTGAGCGGCGGGGAGATCCGCCTGCCCGACCGCCCCGGCACCGGGGCGCGGCCGACGGCGGGGGAGTGACGCGGGCCGGACGTCCGTCGGCCGGTCGCGGGTCGCGGGTCGCCGGGCGCCGGCCGCTCACCAGTCGGCAAAGGGCTCCCCGTCGGGCCCGGCCCGGTCGAGGTACGCCCGCTGGGCACGTTCGACGGCCGCGGGGACGTCGGCCCCGTCGGCGACGGCCTCGCGGGCCCGGGCCTTCTTCCACGCGCTCGGCGGGCCCGTCGCCCGCCGGCGCTCCAGCGGCCCGAGCAGGTCGTCGGCCCGCGCGTCGTCGAGCCCCGCCTCGCGCAGCCCGCGGCGCGCGTACGCGAAGACCTCGTCGTAGATGCGGCCGGGATCCGCCGTCCGCTCGCCCTCGGCCGTCACCCACGCCAGGTCGGCGTCCGGCCCCTCGCGAACCACCCCGTAGAAGGCGTCCCGGGCGGCCTCCCAGGGCAGGTCCCGCAGCGGGTGGTCCGCCGCCAGCAGCCCCCGGAGGAGGCCGACGGTCAGCGCCGCGAGCGAGGCGTTGTCCCGGACCGTCGGCTGGGTGGGGAGCGGGCGGTACTCCAGGCGGACCGAGGCGCCGTCCTCGGTGCCCACCGGCTGGCCGCCGACCACCGCCCTGATCCACCGCCAGTGGACGCCGCGCTTGCGGTCGAACTCTGGGATCCGGTCCGCGTAGAGCTCCCGGCCGTCATCCCCGTCGTCGCCGCGGGCCCCCTCCTCGTCCTCCCCGTCCGCGAGCGACGGGGCGTAGGTCGGGTCCGCCGCCACCCGGTCGGCCACCTCCGTCACGTCGGTCATGTCCTCGGGCACCCGGACGTTCCCCTCGCCCGGCTCCCGGCCGGCGTTGATGCTGTGCTCGAACACCGGCACCCGGTGCTCGTGGTAGGTCTCCCCGATCAGTTCGGGGTCGGCGCCCGCGTAGAGGTCGGCGGGGAGGAACGGCGAGTTGGTCGACAGCGCCAGCAGCGGCGCCATCGTCCGCACGGCGACGTCGTGGTAGGCCGGGAGGTCGGCCGCGCGGGGCACCTGCAGGTGGGGCTGGATCGAGGTCGTCAGCGACTCGACGAGGATGGTGTCGAGCGACAGCGCCACGCCCGGCAGGTCGAGGCGCACCGTCCCCCCGGCCCGGCGCAACACCTCGTTGTCCAGCGCGTGATAGCGGGGGCTCGACCGCATCCGCTCGGCGATGGTCAGCCCGTCGGCCTCGCGGGTCGCGTTCAGGTACGCCTCGCTTCCCCCCGCCGGCGGGATGGTCCACATCGCGTCGAGCGCCAGCCGCCGGTCCGCGTCGCCGCTCTCGCCGGGCCCGCCCTCCGGGCCCCCGGCGTCGCGGAGCGCGGCCGCGACCGCCCGGACCCGCTCGTCGAGTTCGCGGGCCTGGGCCGACAGCCCCTCCGGGTCGAACGGCGTCGCCGGCGTGTTCACCTCTACGTTGTGGCCGCCGAGCTCCTTCGCGCAGTCCGCGGCCTCGAAGACCGCGTCCGGCACCGTCGTCGGCCGCCCGTCGGCGTCCGTCGCGTACGCCTCCAGTTCGAGGCCGACGGCGAAGGTGTCGGCGTCGAGGCGGCCGGCGCGGAGGTCCGCCGCGATCCGGTCGGCCTGCTCGGCGACGCGGCGCTCGAACGCCTCGCGGACCTCCGGGTCGAACGACCGTCCGACCGCCTCGGGGTCCATCTATCGCTCCTCGTCCCGGAGCTCGTCGAGCTCGTCCTCGACCGCCGCCGACTCGGTCGCCCCGGGTTCCGTCTCCGCCTCGCCGTTGCCGGCCGCCCCGCTGCCGCCCCCGTCCCCGACCTCCGCCTTCAGCGTCTCGAGTTCGGCCTCGACCTCGCTCTCGGTCCGCCCCTCGGCCAGTTCCCGGTCGATGGCGTCCTCGTCCGAGAGGGCGTCCTCGAAGGCGCCGGTCTCCTGGAGTTCGTCCATCGCTTCGGCGCGGGCCTCCATCTCGTCGGTCCGGTCCTCGGCCCGCTCCAGCGCCCGCGAGACGTCGCCCATCTCGTCGCCGGCACCCGTCATCGCCTCGGAGACCCGCGCCGACGCCTCCGCGGCCTCGTATCGGGCCTTCATCGTCTCCTTTTTCGTTCGGAACTCCTCGATGCGGCGCTGGAGCTCGTCTTTCTTCTCGACCAGCGACTCCTGGGTCGCCTCCAGGTCGGCGATCTGGTCCTCCAGATCCTCGATCTGGTCCATCTTCGCCTTCTTCTTCTCCAGCGCCTCCCGGGCGAGGTCGTCGCGGTCCTGCCGCACCGCCTCGCGGGCCTGCTCGTTGTGCTTCTCGACGTTCTCCTCCAGGCGTCGCTTCTGGATCTCCAGGCGCTTCTTCTGGGTCGTCAGGTCGGCGATCCCCTCCTTGACCTCCTGCAGTTCGTCCCGCATCCGTTCGTAGGAGTAGTCGAGCGTCTCCGAGGGGTCCTCGGCCCGGTTGAGCACGGCGTTGAGCTTCGACCGGACGACGTACGTGGCGCGCGAGAGGATGCCCATACGAGCCCAACGCGGGCCGGACAGTAAAATACCCCGCGCCGCCCCCGCCGATCCCGCCCGGCCCACCCCCCGCACGACGCCCCGGCCGGGGCCGTTACCTTTTTATCTTCCCGGGGACAGGGATGATTTAGGCCGCCCTAATTTAGGCAGGCCGAAAACCATGACCACGGACGCAGCCCACGCGGGAGGTGATGCGTGAGCACCGGACGACAACCACACACTCGGCGCACTCTGGGCATCATTTCGCCCTTCGGTTGACACCCCACTCGTCGCACGGTTTCGGCGTTTCGTTTTCGTTCGTCCGCGCCCGCCAGCGGCGGCACATGCCGTCCGCCGCGGCGGTCCGGTCGTCACCGGTCGGCGCCGATGCGGGACACATATTAGGCGGCGGCGGCCAGCGGTGATATGGCCGGCGACGATGCGCGGGACCCGACCGACGGCGGGCTGTCGTCCGAGCGGATCGACACGCTGCTGACCGACCGACGCCGACGGTACGCGCTCTGCTGTCTCTACGCGCGGCCGAACCCCGTATCGCTGCCGGACGTCGCCGACCAGGTCACCGAGTGGGAGCACGGGCGGCCGGCCGAGGAACTGCCCGACGAGCGGCTCCACGTCTACATGTCGCTGTACCACGACCACGTCCCGGTCCTGGTGGCCGCGGACCTGATCAGGTACAGCCAGTCGGCCGACGCCGTCGCGCTGGCCGACCGTGCGACCGAACCCCGGGTCGAGGGGCCGATCCGGGCGGAACTCGCGGACCTCCGCGACCGCTGACTGCCGGCCCCCGCCCCCCGACCGGGCGGTGCCCACCGATACGTTCAAGCCCGGCCGAGCGCAACGGTGGTTCACCGGTATGTCCCTCTCGAATGACCTGTTCACCGTGTTTTCCGCCGAAATCGAGTTTCGGGACGGGGTACCCGTCGTCGAGGTGCCCGAGCGGGAACTCGACGTCGGCCGCCTCGAACCCGGCGAGGCCTACCGAATCGCCGTGTTCTCGCAGCCCGAACCGTCCGCCGCCGACGAGACGGCCCCGGCGTCTACCGGGCGGTCCCGGGACGGCTCCGGCTCCCAGCCCCCGGTCGAGACGGGTGAGGTCCTGGAGGTCGAGATCGAGGACGTCGGCGACCAGGGCGACGGCATCGCCCGGATCGGGCCGGGGTACATCGTCTTCGTCCCGGAAACCGAGATCGGCGACCGGGTCCGGATCGAGATCTCGGAGGCGCGGGACAACTTCGCGTTCGCCGAGGTGCTCGAACACGAACCCGTCTCCGGGCGCTGATCGGCCCGCCCCGCGTTCCGGGCGCTCGGCCGCGCTCCCGCCCGTTCGGGTTGGCCGCAAGCGAAACCGTATTTGATCCCCGTCCCGTATCCCCCGGTATGGATCGGCGGAGGCCGGCTCCGCATCCCTCAGGACAACTATGACGGCTGTCGATCGTGTCTACCGGGTCCACTCGACCGTGGAGGTCCCCTACGGGGAACTGGAGGCGTATCTCGAATCGCCCGACTTGCCCCCGGAGATCGAGCGCCTCGAAACGACGCGGCAGGGCAACCAGGTCTTCATCGGGTCGGTCGCGGCCGACGACTCCATCGGGAAGTACACCCCGACGGCCACGCTCCGGGCGACCGTGGCCGACGCCCGGATCTACGAGCACGAGGGAACCCGCTCCCGCACCGAGCCCTCGACGCCGGACGGCGTCACGCCCTCCTCGGCCGTCGAGACGTTCGCGAACTTCAAGGGCCGGCTCGGGACCGTGATCAAGAACACCGCCCTCCGCGGGCCGATGTTCACCGTCCTCCGCGACATCGCCCACCTGGCCGACCGGGGGACGCTGACCGCCATCGTGGCCGAATCCGGTTCCCTCGCCGCCGTGTCGATCCAGGACGGCGAGGAGGTCCCCGCCACGGTCGAGGTCACCGAGGACGAGTACACGCCGGCCCGGGCGGACTCGCCCGACTGGCAGAACAGCCGGTCGTAACGGTCGCGCCCGGATCGCCAACCGGCGCCGCCGGTCTTTCGGTTCTGTCCGCTTCCCCCTCGCCGACCGCCCGCTTCGCCCGCGACCCGGCCCGAGCGGGGCCCGCTCGCCCCCGTCCGACCGGATCCCTAGAGGTTTAGAAACAGTCGATGTTTTCGCGCTTTCCGAAACTCATGTAGAACTGAAGCTTTCAAAAGAGAGTGTTCATACGGAAGAGTTTTGTATAACCGACTGTTCGTACCGATATGGACGAGCCGATGGATCGGTCCCGCGTCGCGTCGCACGCCGAGTACGCCCGCGCCCGGCGTCGCTGCCCCGGGTGCGGGGAGCGCGTCCCCGACGAGCGGACGGCGGACGGCCGGACGTGCGTGCGGTGTGCGTAGGACCGTGCGCACGACCGACCCATCCCCCGACGGAGCCGGGGGGCCGCCGGAAATCGACCTGCGACACCGCTACGACGACCGCGAGGACCCGTCGGAGCTGACGGTCTACTCGCCGGAGCCCGAGAACCTCGCAACGGAGTGGCTGACCGTGGATCGGTCGGCGGCCGTCCGCCTCGACCGGATCAGGTAGGCCGTCAGTTGTACTCCCGCCAGCGGTAGCCACACTGTTTGCACTTGAAAAAGCGCGTCGGCGGTTCGTCGGCGGAGGCGGTCTGCTTGATGGTGTACCACGCCTCGCCGTGGCCGCACTCCTCGCAGGTCACGTCGTCGGCCGTCGGCTTGCCCTCGAAGTTCGCCCCCGCCTCGGTTTCGATCACGTCGTCGTCGGCCTGTTCCTCCGTCGAGACGAACTCGTCCGCCCGCTCCTCGTCGCGTTCGGCCGTCGCGCCGCAGTCGGTACAGGCCATGACGCCGCCGTCGGCGACCATCATCGAGCCACACTCGTCGCAGAACTGCATGGGCGCGGGTAGGCGCTCGCCGCACTTGTATCGCTAGTTCCCGTCGTCGTGGTCGGAGGCGCGGTCGACCGCACCGCCCTGTGCCACCATCGGGCAGCCGCGGACCCGGAAGCGGTCCGAGTCGACCACCTCGACGATGTCGGTCCCCTCGTGGGTGCAGCGGACCTCCGGCGGCTCCGAGAGGAACCGGCACCGCTGGCAGTAGGCGCCCTTCTCGACGACGTGGTCCGGGCGCTCGGCGCCCGGGTCCTCGCGCTCGACGCGCTCCGCGTCGGCGCCCGCGCCGATCGACGGCTGGTCGGCCTCCGGCCCCTCCTCGGCGTCGAGCGACTCCCACACCTCCTCCTCGTCGATGTCGTCGACCTCCACCCGCTCGAACGGGTCCTCGTCGTCGGGCTCCCCGCCCTCGGCCGCCGCCCCGGGCTCGCCCGCCCCCTCGCCCATCGTCCGTTCGAGTTCGGCGAACGGGTTGCCCGCCCCCTCCGCGTCCTCGTTCTCGGCCTCGGCCTCGGCCGCCCGCCGCGAGCGGGCCCGCCTGATCCGGTCGGTCAGCCCCTCGAGCGGTTCGGAGCGGCCGGCCGGCGGTTCGGACGCCTCCTCGCCGTCGTCGGCCTCCGACTCGCCGCGGTCGCGGTCGTCGTCCGCTCCGCCGTCGCTCATCCGCCGCCCCCGCCGTCGCCGTCGTCGTCGCCGTCGTCGAACAGCTCCTCCGGCGAGGCCGGCGCGGTCGTCTCGCCGTCGAGCGCCGGCGGCGGGCCGACCCGGAGCGTCGCGCTCCCGAACAGCCCCGAGGAGGGTTCGAGGTCCTCGAACGTCGCCTCGCAGTGGGGGCACTCCGGGCGGGACAGCAGCCCCACCCTGACCCGCCGGGAACAGGCCCCGCAGGTCGCCGTCGCGTCGCCGTGGCGGTTCGCCGTCGCCCTGATGTCGTCGGCGACCGCCCGGGCGCTCCGCTCCGTCTCCAGCTCCGCGACCCGGTCACGGAGGTCGATCGTCGCCCGCGCCAGCGTCTCCGCCCGGGCCTCCAGTTCGTCGCTCGTCTCGGTCAGGTATTCGAGCACCTCCTCGAAGTTCTCGAACCCGTCCTCGACCCGGTCCTCAAGCTCCGCCAGCCGCGCTTCGAGGTCCTCGACCGCGCTCGCGGCCCGGTCCGCGTGCCGCCGGAGGGCCTCGTGGTCGTGGTCCTTCGGGGCCTTCGCGTCGGCCTCGCGTTTCACCTGGATGACCCGCTCGCGGACGTCCTGGATCTTCTCGTCGATGTCGTCCTCCAGGTCGGCCACCCGGTCGTCCAGCGCCGCCACGTCGTCCGCGAGCGCGTCCGTCCCCTCGGCTTCGGCGTCCGCGATCCGCTCGTCCAGGTCGTCGAGCCGCTCGGCCACCTCCTCGACCCGGTCGGGGTCGGCGCGCTCCCGCCCCTCAAGGGCGGTTATGCGCTCGTCCAGCGCCGCGATCCGCTCGTCCAGGCCGTCGAGCCGCTCCCCGTCCACCAGCGCGGCGTCCTCGAGGTCGGCGTCGATCCCGGCGAGGGGGTCCGCGCTCCCGTCGGTCGCCCCGTCCTCGGCGCGGCTCCCCGTGGCCTCGATCCCCGCGAGCGCGCTGGCCAGGACGGTCTCCCGGCTCACGCCGAGTTCGTCCGCGCGCTCGTCGACCCACCGGTCGAACGCTTCGGCGATCGCACCTGCCCCGTCGCCGGCCATCATCGCCCTTTCGTGGCCCGGCCCTTATATGCTCCCCGGCGGATCGCTCATCGGATCTTGCGAACGTCCGAGATGTCGAACCCGGCCTCGTGGACCTCCGTCTCGAAGCGCACGACGTTCTCGTCCTCGAGCTGGGAGAGGACGCCCCGGAACTCCTTGACGACCATCGTCCGGCCGCGCTTCGATCCCCCCGTCTCCCACTCGAACACGAACGTGCCGCTCGCGGCGTCCATCAGCCCGCCGAGCTCCTGGGGCCCGAGCGTGTCGCCGTTGACCAGCAACACGACGAGCCCGCCCCACCGGTTCGTGGCCTTCTCCAGCCCCTTCATCACCATCGCGATGTCGCTCCACTGCATCTCGTCGGAGACGCCCGCCACCAGGTCGGTGATCGAGTCGATGAGCACGAGGTTCCCGGACGCGTTGGTGGTGAGGTAGTCGCCGAGCGCCTCCAGGACGTCGGCCGACCGCTCGTCGCGGCCGAGGTCGGTCATGCTCCGGGTCCTGCCCATGTACCACTGTCGCGGCACCGGGCTCAGCTGGAAGTACTCGGGCGAGAGGTCCCGAAACCGGATGTTCTCGACCGCGGCGTCGACGATATCGTCGCTCATCGTGTGACCCATCTCCCGCTCGATGTACTCCCGGCCGGTGGTGAACGAGACGTAGTGGATCTCCGGGGGGATCTCCGCCTCGTCGTCGAGGTCGCCGTAGTGGAGGTCGAACAGGTCCGGGTCGGCGTCGGCCAGCGCGTTCATCGCCGCGCTCGTGTAGAGGAACTCCCGGGCGCCGGCCCCCGACTCCCCGACGAGCAGGACGACCGACCCCGGCGGCGCGCCGCCGCCGACCACGTCGTCGAGGCGCGCCACCCCGAGCGGAATCCTGGCCATGCGCCGCGTTCGGACGGCGGGCGTTTAGCCGTTGTGCCGCCCCGCGCCGGCGGACGCGGCGTTAGCCGTCCTCGATCCGGGCGCCCCGGTTCCGCCCCCGGACGACCTCGACCCGTCCCTCGACCCCGGCCTCGTCGAGGGCCGCCCGGCCCGCCTCGGCCGCCGCCCCGGCGCGGTCGGCGTCGGTCACGCCGTAGACCGTCGGGCCCCACGAGGACTGGTCGGCGCCGTACACCGCCGGTGCGTCGTCGAGGGCGGCGACGATCTCCCCGACCGGCGGCCTGTAGACGCCGCCCTGTTCGTCGGCGTACCACGACCCGTTGAGCCGACCGACGGCCGCGACCGCCGCCCCGAACCGCTCCGCGGACCCCTCGGCGACCGCGGGCAGCAGGCGGCGCGTGACGAGGCCGGCCACCCGGTCGGCCGTTCCCGCGTCCGCGCGCTCGACGGCCGCGCGCATGCTCCGGTCCTCCCGCTCGTCGCTCCGTCCGTCCGCGGCGTCGGGGATCACGAGCACGAACCGCCAGCCCTCCGGGACCGGGTGTCGGGCCGCGACCGCCGGCACGGTCCACGCCCCGTCGGCCGGCCGCTCGGTGGTGTACCGTGCCGTCGGGTGGCCGGCGTCGAGGACGAACCCCCCGCGCTCGAACGCGGCGACGCCCACGCCGGACCGGCCGCCGCGCCCGAGCGCCGGCGCCAGGTCGCGGACGTCGGGCGCCCGGCCGTGGGCCCGCCCGACGGCGACGAGCGTCGCGAGCGCGCTCGCCGTTCCGCTCCCCAGCCCCGCGTGGCGGGGCAGCGTCCGCGGCGCCTCGACCGCCGCCCCCCGCACCCCGAGCAGGTCGGCGGCGCGCTCGGCGTACTCGCGGATCGTCGGCTCCGCACACCGGACCGCCCCGGCCGGTTCGGCCCGCACCGTCAGCCGCGGGGCGGCGAGCGCGACGCCCATCCCGCCGTAGAGGCGCTCGTGGGCCAGGCTCAGGTTGCAGAAGCCGACGTGGAGGCGGGCGCCGACCGTCACCTCCGCGGCGTCGTCGCTTCCGGCACTGCCGTCGCCGCCGTCGCGGACCCGCCCCCCGCCGCCCGTGTCCATGCGTCGACTGGGGCCGACGGGGCTAAGCCGGTTTCGCTCGGTCCGCCGCCGGGACGGCGGACCCCTCGGACGGCGCGCCGGATACCCCGCTCTTCCCTCCGCTCGCCTCGCCCCGCCGCTATCCCGACCCGGGCAGCGGACAGAGGCTGGCGGTCAGCACGACCCGCCCGTCGGTCTCGTTGCGCGCGCCGTGGACGGCCCCGCGCTCGTGGAGGACGACCCCCGGGGCCGCGACGCGCTCCTCCTCGTCGTCCCGGACGACGGTCGCGGTCCCCTCCAGCACGTGGAAGACGTTCGTGCTGTCGGCGTGGTCGTGGGGCTCCAGCGTCGCGCCCGGGCCGAGCGCGAACGCCTTCACGAGGACGTCGTCGGTCACCGCCAGTTCGGCGTCCAGGGTCTCGCCCGCGTCCGGCGCCAGGTCGAGGGCCGCGTATCGGTCGAGCACACCGACCCCTGGTGCCGGACCGCGTTAACTCTGGCGCGGCCGGCGCGCCTACCCGCCCGTCCCCGTGCCGGTCGCCGTCTCCCCCTCGTAGGCGACGGTCACCTCGTCGGCCACGGGCTTGAGGAGGTACCGGCCGGTCCGACCCGCCCGGACGGGCGTGAAGTCCGCGGTGAACGTGGTCCGCTCGCCGGCCCTGATCTCGAACCGCTTCTCGAACTTCAGCGGCGCGTCGCCGGGCACCTCGACCGTCGCCTCCTCGCCGCTTTTGAGCGTGCCCGTCGTCTCGGTGACCCTGAGCTGGAGGAATTCGTACTCGCCGGTCGCGAACTCCTCCTCGGCGACGAGCGCCGAGCGCTCGCCCCGGAGCTCGGTCAGGTCCACCTCCGTCGGCTCGACATCGCGTTTCACCAGTTCGCCGTCGGTCGGCTTGACCCGGACGCCGGCGACGGTCACCAGACACGACTCGAAGTCCGAGATATCGCCGGGCTGGTCGCTCACGCGGGTCGCGAGCGTGCCGGTGTCGCCGCCACCGCCGGTACAGCCGGCCAGCGCCGCGCTTCCGAGCGCCGCCGCGCCGCCGACCGTCCGCAGGTACTGCCGTCTTGTCGACATCGTGCCTGCCGTCGGACGGGACGGTCTTGTACCCCCCACACCCTGAACCCGGATCAAGCCGGCTGAAGCCGGATGAACGCCCGCGGTGTCGCTCCGCCCCCGCCGTCCCCCGTCCCTCGCCTCCCCCGCCCCTCCCGCGACCCCCGGCTCCCCGCCCCCGTCCGTCCCTACTCGCCCGTCCCGTCGCCCTCGCGGATCAGTTCCTCGGCGACGGCTCCCGGGCCAAGCAGCGCGGGATCGACCGCGAGGTCGGCCTGGCGGCGGGCGAACTCGGGGAGGCTCCCGTCGGCGTAGACCACCACCCGGACGTCGGCGTTGTGCTCGCGGGCCACCGGGATGGAACTCGCCTCCTCGACGTCGGTGAGGAGGTAGAGGTCGGCCAGGCCGATCCCGGCCGACGAGAGCCCCTCGGCGGTCGGGACGCCGGCGACGCGCCGGACCTCGACGCCGCGGTCGGCGAGCGCCGCGCCGAGGCCCTCCTCGTCCGGACCGACGACGACGACGATCACTCGTACTCGATGGTCGCCGGGGGCTTGTGGGTCACGTCGTAGACGACCCGGGCGACGTCGTCGTTCTCGCCGGTGATGCGGCTCTGGATCCGCTGGAGGGTCTCCCAGGGCAGGTCCTGGGCGCGCGCGGTCATCCCGTCGCGGGACTCGACCGACCGGACGGCCACCACCCACCCGTGGACCCGGTTGTCGCCCTTGACACCCGTTGCCTTGCCGAGCACCGCGGCGAACGCCTGCCAGGGGTCGTGCTCGGCGACCTCCTCCTCGACGACCTGGGTCGCCTCGCGGGCGACCCGCAGTTTCGCCTCCGTGACCTCGCCGAGCACCCGGACCGCCAGCCCCGGCCCCGGGAACGGCATCCGCTCGCTGACCACCGCCTCCAGGTCGAGCGCGCGGGCGACCTCGCGGACTTCGTCCTTGTAGAGGTCGCGCACGGGCTCGACGATCCCCTCGAAGTCGATGGCGTCGGGCAGGCCGCCGACGTTGTGGTGGGACTTGATGTTGCCCTCGCTCTCGATGC
>JBDGPV010000067.1:9899-30249 GCA_042219485.1 Haloferacaceae archaeon | reverse complement strand
CCGGCGATGAGTTCGACGATGTCGCCCTCGGCGATGCCCTCCACGTCGGGGGTCGGCGAGAGGAAGTGTTCGACCTCGCCCATCGAGGAGGTGCCGGGCACGACGCTCCGGGCGTGCGGGATCTCGTCGAGCACCCGCTCGAAGACCGCGTCGTCCTCGGCCTCCACGAGGACGTAGCTCGTGAGCGCGTCGGGCGCGAGCACGGCGTGGATCTCGCGCTCCTCGCGGCTGGCGATCATGTCCGCGACGGTGCCCTCCTGGCTCGCGGTGGTCTTGACGGCGAATATCGGCATCTCAGACGCCCCCGGGTATGAACGACATGACGGCGAAGATGACGAAGCCGAGGAGGCCGACGAGGAAGATGCCCGCGCCGGCCACCTTCGACACCTGGGAGAACTCCTCCCAGGAGGGCGTGCTCGCGAGTTCGAGCACGCGCCGGTAGCTCGACAGATCGTACTTGACGTCCATCTTTCCCGGGGCTTGGTCGCCGATCTTTTTCTATCTATTGGAACGCCGGGCCGGCGCGACGGCGGACAGCAGCGTCGCGACGGTCAGGACGACCGCCGCCGCCGGCGGGCGTCGCGCTCCCGGCCGCGTGCTGACACGGCAGCGGTCGCTCCCCACGTGTACCTTCGGGTGACGAAAACGCCGCGCCGGCCGGGCTACTCCACGTAGTCGATCTCCTCGGCGGGGGCGACGTCCGGCGCCTCGCCCTCGCGGCCGTAGATCTGCGGGGACTGGACGCCGGTCACGACGATCATCGTCCGCATCGTGCCCTCCAGTTCCTCGTCGATGGAGGTGCCCCAGATGATGCGCGCGTCGGGGTCGATCCGGTCGTAGATCTCCTCGACGACGCCCTCGGCCTCCTCGATGGCCATGTCCGACCCGCCGGTGACGTTGACCAGCGCGGAGTTGGCGCCGGAGACGTCCACGTCGAGCAGCGGGGAGCGGAGCGCCGACTTGACCGAGTCGTGGGCCTTGTCCTCGGAGTCGGACTCGCCCAGGCCGATCATCGCCACGCCGCCGCGCTCCATCACCGTCTTCACGTCCGCGAAGTCGAGGTTGACCAGGCCGGGCTTGGTGATGAGTTCGGTGATACCCTTGACCGACCGCATCAGCACCTCGTCGGAGACCTTGAACGCCTGTCGCACCGGGAGCTTCCCCACGGAGTCGAGCAGGCGGTCGTTGGGCACGACGATGACCGTGTCGGCGACGTCGCGCAGGCGCTCCAGCCCCGCCTCGGCGTTCGTCCGCCGAACCTCCCCCTCGGCGGTAAACGGCGTCGTGACGACGGCGATGGTGAGCGCGCCCTCCTCGCGGGCGGCCTGCGCGACGACCGGCGCCGACCCCGTTCCGGTGCCGCCGCCCAGCCCCGCGGTGACGAACACCATGTCCGAACCCTCGATGGAGTCGGTGATGTCCTCCTGGCTCTCGATGGCGGCCTCCTCGCCGACCTGGGGGACCGACCCGGCGCCCCGGCCGCCGGTCCGGTCCTCCCCGATCAGGATCTTGGTGTCGGCCTCGACGTCGACCAGGTGCTGGACGTCCGTGTTCGCGGCGACGAGCTTCGCCCCCTCGATGCCCTCCTCGGCCATCCGGTTGACCGTGTTGCCCCCCGCGCCGCCACAGCCGACCACGGTGATGTTGGTCTCCAGGTCCTGTAGGACGTCCTGGAGCTCCTCGTCGGTCATCTTCCCCGACGTCCCGGAGTCGGGGGTCGGCCCCGCCCCGGCGGGCCCGAGCTCCTCGGCTCCGTCGACGGCCCGAGTCCCATCCCCGGCCTCCTCGGCTTCGTCTATGGCGTCGTCGACGATCGAATCCATGATCTGTGCCGCCATTTCATGTCGAGGGTCATTACTGTTCCCCCTCTGTCATGCGTTCGTCTGACGCTTTTCTCGGGGTTCGGCCGCCGGAAATCTGGAATCGAACCGCCGGTAACAGTGTCGTGAAAGTGATATCAGATCGGGAACCGGTCGGTCCGCTCGGCGTGCACGTCCTCGGGCGCCACCCGCCGGCCGTCGACCTCCACCGCCTCCCCGGCGGCGAGGCGCCCGAACGCGGGCCCCTCGGGCACCCCCCGATCCCGGGCCCGCTCCGGGTCGAACCGCTCGGTCCGGGCGACGACGGCCCCGTCGCGCCGCTCGACGGTCCCGTACTCCCGTTCGAGGACGCCCGCCACGCCGTCGACGAGCGCGTCGTACGCCGCCGCCCCGCCGTCGTCGCGGTCGGGGAGCGCGGCTCGGCCGGCCGGCCGGGTCCCGCCCTCGGTCGTTTCGAACGCCAGCGCGCGGTCGGCGACCGCCGCCCGGGTGGCGTCGGCGTCGATCCCGGCGGCGGCGCCTATCAGGTCCCCCGGGAGCCGCCGGACCGCCGCCGGCGCGTCGGCCGGCGCGTCGGCCGCCGGGCGGCCGATCCGCAGCCCGTCCGCGACCGGGGACAGCCGCTCCTCGAACCGCTCGACGAGCGCGGGGGCGACGCCGTCCGCCTCCCGGAGCCACGTCTCGCTCACGACCCGGTGGCCGAGCGACTCGACCGCCGCGATCAGGTCCGGCCGGTCGCCCTCGATCAGCGCCCGGTCGGCCCCGCTGCGCTCGAACGCCCGGGCCAGCACCGCCCGGTTCTCGGCCGGGTCGCCCATCGCGTCGAGCGCCCAGTCCGCCCCGATGTGGCCGACGGCCCACCCCGTCTCGCGGAGCACCCGCTCGTACCGCGGGGCGTAGTGGCCGCCGCCGAACCCGACGACGGCCCGGTCGCCCGCCGGATCGACCCCCGCCAGCGAGCGGACCGCCCGTGCTACCGCCCGGGCGCCGTCCGGGTCGTCCCACTCGGCCTCGCCGCTCCCGAGTTCGACGAACAGCGACGGCACGTCGACCGCCGTGGGACCGTGGTGTGTGCACTCGATCCCCACCTCGTACCCCGGCGGTGCGTGCTCGTCGAGCGCGGCGAGGGCCGCCTTCTGGGCCCCCGGCGCCGCCCGGGCGAACCGGCCCGGCTCCCCGCCGTAGTCCGCCGGGCCGAAGTTCCCCGTGTGGTGGGCCGTCAGCAGCGGCCCGGTCTCGCCGGCGTGGCGCGAGACGACGACCAGCAGGTCCGGGTCGTCGAACGCCGACGCGGGGTCGGCGACGTCGATGTGGAGCCCCTCGAACGTCCGGAGCTCGAACCCGCCCGCCCGGCGGACCGTGCCGCCGCCGTCGGCCGGGGGTCGGGAGCCGTCCTCGCGGGTCGTCCACGTTCCCAGGTCGAGGAGGTGCTCGCCGATGTGCTCCGAGGCCCGGTCGGCCTCGCTGACGACGACGCCGATCACGGCCGGAGGACGGAACCCGGGGACAAAAGCCCGGCGACCCGGCGGATCCGGTTATCCGAACTGAAAACGGGTCCCCTGGGTTGAAGTAACAGGGTTGGTACCACACATCACATGCGCGTCCTCGTACCGATGGACGACTCCGAGTGCAGTCGCCAGGCGCTCGACCGCGCGCTGGACCTGGCCGGCCGGCACGACGGCACGGTCGACGTGATCCACTACACCGAGAAACCCAGCGATTCGGTCATCTCGTTCCGGGACCGGGTCGCGGAGCGGATCCGGGCCTCGGGGGTCGATGCCGGCGCGGTCGAGGTGGAGACCGACGTCCGCCTGGGGCGGCCACGAACGTCCGACCTCATCGGGAAACGGGTCCTCCGGCGGGCCGACGCCGACGGCGCCGACGAGGTCGTGATGGGACACCACGGCACCGGCCGACTGGGACGTGCGCTCCTGGGAAGCGCGGCCGCGACGGTCGTTCGCGGCAGCGACGTCCCCGTGACGGTCGTCCCCTGAGGGCCCGATCCGCCCGATCGGGACGGGGCGGTCCAGATGAAACAGTTTAACTATCCCTATGATCAAGCCGCCCACTGTCATGTGGGACGTGGCATTAGTGGGCATACCGGGTATCGGGTCGCCGCTCCAGAACGTGATCCTCTTCCTCGGGGCGTTCGTGTTGCTCCTGATCGGGGCGGAGATCTTCACGAACGGCGTCGAGTGGCTGGGCAATCGCCTCGGCGTGAGCGAGGGCGCCACGGGGAGCATCCTCGCGGCGGTCGGGACCGCGTTGCCGGAGACGATGATCCCCGTCATCGCCATCCTGCAGGCGCAGTTCGGAAGCGGCTCCCAGGCCGCGGCCGACGAGGTGGGCGTGGGCGCCATCCTCGGCGCGCCGTTCATGCTCGCGACCATCGGGATGTTCCTGCTCGGGGCGAGCACGCTCTACTTCCGCAAGCGGCGCGAGTACGGGACCAGCTTCCACTTCAAGGTCCAGTCGACCAAGCGCGACGTGAGCTACTTCCTCGTCGGCTACACCCTCGCGTTCCTCGCCGCGCTCATCGAGCAGGCGATCATCACGACGGCTATCGGGCTCGTCCTCGTCGTCCTCTACGCCACGTACGTCTACAAGTCGGTCACGAGCGGCGAACTGGCGGACGAGGAGGACATGGAGGACCTCATGTTCGGCAAGGTCCTCGATAGCGTGATGCCGTCGGGGTCCGACCCCGACACGGTCGCGGACGGCGGCGCCAAGGGGTTCCGCGACGACCCCCCGACCGTGCTCGTGTTCGCGCAGGCGCTGTTCGCGCTGGGCATCATCATCGGCGGCGCGCACCTGTTCGTCGGCGAGGTCGAGTACTTCGCCGTCGAGGTCATCGGGATGCCGACCGCCGTGCTCGCGCTGCTGCTGGCGCCGCTGGCCACCGAACTCCCCGAGAAGTTCAACAGCGTCATCTGGATCGGCCGGGACAAGGACACCCTCGCCATCGGCAACATGACCGGCGCGATGGCCTTCCAGGGGACCCTCCCGGTCACGCTCGGCATCCTCTTCACCTCGTGGAACCTCTCGCTGGAGTGGGGCACCACCGGCTTCCTGAACGGCTTCTCGGCGATCCTGGCGATCATCAGCGGCATCATCCTCCTGAGCCGCGCGCGCCGCATCGATAGCGGACAGAACGAGGCCATCATGAGCCCCTACCCGTTCCTGCTGGTCGGCTCGTTCTACGCCCTGTTCGCGGGCATCCTCCTCTACCACGTGCTCGTCCTCGGCGTCAGCGCCTCCGGCGGGCACTGACGCCGTCCGTTCCCGTCCGTTTTTACTCGCGCCCCGCCTCGACGGGGGTATGCAGGTGTTCGGCCTCGTCGGCAACCCCGTCGAGCACTCGCTCTCGCCGCCGATGCACGAGGCGGCGTACGACGCGCTCGGGATGGACGCCCGGTACGTGACCTTCGAGCCGGCGCCCGGCGCCGTCGGGGACGCGCTCGACGGCGCGGCGGCGCTCGGCATCGCCGGCCTCAACGTCACCATCCCGTTCAAGCGGGACGCCCTCGACCACGTCGATGCGACGGCGCTCGCCGCGCGCGTCGGCGCGGTCAACACCGTCGACTTCGGCGCCGACCCGCCGCGGGGATACAACACCGACGTCGAGGGGGTTCGCCGGGCGCTGGCCCACCACGACGTCGCCGTCGAGGGCCGCGACGCGGTCGTGGTCGGCGCGGGGGGCGCCGGTCGTGCGGTCGCGTTCGCCCTCGCGGACGCCGGCGCGCGCGTCCACGTGGCGAACCGGACCGTCGAGCGCGCCGAGGACCTCGCGGGCGCGCTCGACGACTGGGGAGCGGCGGCGACGGCGGGAGGGCTGGACTCGCTGGCCGCCCGCGTCCCCGAGGCGGACCTCCTCGTCAACGCCACCAGCGTCGGGATGGAGGAGGACGACTCCCCGGTGCCCGCGGCGCTCCTCCACGGCGACCTGGCGGTGCTCGACGCCGTCTACGCCCCCATCGAGACCCGCCTGCTGCGCGAGGCGGCCGCCGCGGGTGCGACCACCATCGACGGCGCCTGGATGCTCCTCTTCCAGGGCGTCGCGGCGTTCGAGCGCTGGACCGACCGGGAGGCGCCCGTCGGGGCGATGAACGAGGCGTTGCGCGCGCGCCTGTAGACTGTAGTCCTTTTTGTGCCGGGCGACCTACCTCCCGCCGATGTCCATACTCGACAGGCTCCTTTCGGCGCTCGGCGTCGGGGGCGACGAGGCCCCGGACGACCGGCAGGCGACCGTCACGGTCGAACACGCTCCCGACGCGGGCGACGAGGCCGCGGTGAAGGGCGTCGACCTCGGGGCGTCGGCGACGGACGCCGGGGCCGGTGACGCGGGCGCCGCGGACGGGCCGGCCGCCGACGCTGCCGATGCCGACGGGACGGAGGGGGCGGCCGCCGACGCTGCCGACGCCGATCCCGTCGAGACCGTGAAGGGCATCGGCCCGGCGTACGGCGACCGGCTCGAATCGGCGGGCATCGAGACGGTCGCCGACCTGGCGGCGGCCGACGCGGCCGACCTCGCCGAGCGCACGTCCCTCTCCGAGACCCGGCTCTCGCGCTGGATCGAACGCGCACGGGCCCGACGCTGACGCTGACGGATGCAGTACCACGTCGACGGCGACCTCGTTCCCGCCGACGAGGCGACCGTGAGCGTCCGCGACCGCGGCTTCCGGTACGGCGACGCCGCCTTCGAGACCCTCCGGGTCTACGGCGGCGACCTCTTCGAGTGGGACGCCCACGCCGACCGCCTCCGGCGGACCTGTGACCTGATCGCGCTGGACCCGCCGCCGACCGCGGACCTCCGCGCCCGGGCCGAGGACACCCTCGCGGCGAACGACCTCGACGACGCCTACCTCCGGCTCTCGGTCACGCGGGGCCCCGACGGGGGCGGGCTGGCCCCCCCCGACGACCCCGATCCGACCGTCGTCGTGACGGTCCGCCCCCTCCCCCGGGGCGGGGTCGGGAGCGACCCGACCTGGGACGGCTCCGCGGCCCTCCAGACGGTCAAGACCCGCCGGGTCCCCTCGGCGGCCATCCCCGCCGAAGCGAAGACCCACAACTACCTCAACGGCGTCCTCGCCGCGGTCGAACTCCGGGCCGGGGACGCCGACGAGGCGGTCATGCTCGACGCCGACGGCCACGTCGCCGAGGGGACCACGAGCAACGTCTTCTTCGTCGCCGACGAGGGCCTCCACACGCCGAGCCTCGACGGTCCGATCCTCCCCGGCGTCACCCGCTCGGTCGTGATCGACCTCGCGGACTCGGAGGGGATCCCGGTCCACGAGGGGACGTACGCGCCCTCGGACCTGCGCGGCGCCGACGAGGCGTTCGTCACGAGCACCACGCGCGAGATCCGGCCCGTCGGGACCGTCGACGGCATCGACGTCGGCGGGGGGCCGGTGACGTCGCTCCTGGCCCGCCTCTACGACCGCCGCGTCGAGGAGCGCTGCTACGGGGGGGCGAGGGCGGGCGACGCCCCGGGCGAGGGGGACACCGGCGGGGGAAGCGGGGACCCGGACCCGGACCCGCGCCCCGACGCGGACGGCTGAGCCCCGCGGGCGGCGCCCGGAATCCGGAGGACTTTATCCGCGGGCGCCGGGACGGCACGCCGACGGATGAGCGGGACGCCGATCGCCCCGGTCGCCGAGGTGCCGAGGGACGCGACGCTGCTCGTCACGCTCCGGGACGACGCCGGCGACGAGCGGGAGGCCGTCCTCGTCCGCACCGACGACGGCGTCCGGGCCTGGCTCAACGCCTGCCAGCATTTCACCCACATCCCCCTCGACAAGGGCGGGGGCGCCGAGATGCGGGGCGCCGAGATCGTCTGTACGAACCACGGCGCCCACTTCGCGGCCGATACCGGCCTGTGCACGCACGGCCCCTGCGAGGGCGCATACCTGGCGTCCGTCTCGGTGGCGGTCGCCGACGGCACGGTCCACCTGACCGACGACGGCTACGAGTTCGTCCGGGTCGGCGGCACGGGGACCGATCCGACGGACCTCTCGTCGACCTCGAACGTCGAGTTCTGACGCCGCCCGTGCCCGCGCCCGCGATCAGACCGCCCCGGCGCCGATCCGGTCGTCGGGGACGATCCCCTCGTCGGTCCACCCGCGCAGGCGGTAGTACTCGTCCAGCGCCGCCTCCAGCCCCTCGATCTCGTAGGGGAGCGTGTCGTCGGTCCGGTCGAACCCCCGGCGGTTGTTGAAGTGGCGTTCGAGCTCGACGATCCGGGCCCCCGCGTCGAGCAGGTCGGCGTACTCGACCCCGAACAGCCGCTCGAGGCGGTCCTCGCCGACGTAGTCCTTCGAGAACTTGCAGATCACCGCGGAGTCCACCACCGCCTTCAGGT
Source organism: Haloferacaceae archaeon (assembly GCA_042219485.1). Lineage (GTDB taxonomy): Archaea > Halobacteriota > Halobacteria > Halobacteriales > Haloferacaceae > CAZMLQ01. Next base: position 22,071 of record JBDGPV010000067.1, on the reverse strand, counting down.
TCTCGAGTTCGACCACCACGGGCGCCTTCCCCTCCAGCCCCTCCGGCGGGATCTCGCCCTCGTACTCCAGGTTGTGGATCCGGGAGTACATGTGGTCTGCCCCGCGGTTGGCGGTCGCGTACCCGAGCCCGCGGCCGTGGAGGACCCGCCCGTCGTGGCCGGGGAACTCCAGCCCCTTGCTCGTCCAGTTCTCGACGCCCAGGTCGTCGTGGATCCGGTCGACGCCCTCGGCCAGCAGGTCGCCGACCCCTTCCCGACGGGCGATCCGCCGGATCAGGTCGTGAATCAGCTCCGAGTTGCCGAACTCGTCCTCGGCTTTCAGGTACGCCCCGATGGTGACCCCCGCGCTGATGGTGTCGAGGCCGAGGTCGTCACACAGGTCGTTCGACTTCATCACCGAGACGATGTCGCCGACACAGAGGTTGCTCCCGAACGAGAACACCGTCTCGTACTCCGGGCCCTCCGTCTCCAGGCCCGTCGCCTCGTCGCGGGTCGGAAGCTTGCACGCGAACGCGCACACCGAGCAGGTCCCGCGCTTGTGCTTTTTCGACTCGACCGCGCTCCCGTTGATCCCCTCGACCCCCTCGTCGAACGAGGTGCGCTCGAAGTACTGGGTGGGGAGCGAGAACATCTCGTTTTTCAGGTCGACCCCGCTGGTCGTCCCCTGTCGCTTCATGATGTGGTCTTTCGTCGCGGCGTCGCGGTGGATCTCCTCCGCCACCGACGGGTCCGGGATATCGACCGGCTTTCGGCCGTCGCCGGCGAACGAGACCGTCTTCACGTTCTTCGATCCCAGCACCGCCCCGACGCCGCCCCGCCCGAACGCCCGGCTGTCGGAGGTCATCAGCGCGGCGTACCGCACCCGGTTTTCCCCCGCGGGCCCGACCGTCGCCAGGTGTTCGCCGTCGAGGCCGTGCCGGTCGGCCATCGCCGCGGAAGTCGCGCTCACCGTCGCGCCCGCGAGGTCGGGGACCGCCTCGAACTCGACCCCCTCGTCGGTGACGTGGACCGCGACCAGTTCGTCGCTGCGTCCGACGAACTCGACGCAGGCGTAGCCCGCGTCCGCGAAGTTCCGCGAGAGGAAGCCCCCGGCGTTGGTCGAGGCCAGCCCCCCGGTCAGCGGCGAGAGCGCGGTGGCGTTCATCCGGCCCGTGTAGCTCATCCGCGAGGTCTGGAGCGGCCCCGTCGAGAGGTAGACCCGGTTCTCCGGGCCGAACGGGTCGGCGTCGAACGGGATCCGGTCGTGGGCGAGTTTGGTCGCCACGCCCCGGCCGCCGACGAACGACGACAGCACTCCGCCGATGTCCGACGTCTCCCAGGTCCGGTCGGTCAGGTCGACCGTGAGGAGGTCGCCGCGTGCGTGCAGCATGGGACGCACGCACGCCCCCGCGGAACAAAAACTGTGGTGTGCCGAACTGTGGTGTACCGACCCCGACCGTGGCGTACCACCGTGGTCCGAGTGGCGTGCCGGTCGCCCGAGCCGCGGCGAGACGCGCCGCTCGGGGGAGCTGACGGGCGCATAGCGGGAGGTGGATTTGAACCACCGACCTCCGGGTTATGAGCCCGGCGGAATCTCCTAGCTATCCCATCCCGCTATCGGGAACGAACCTCGGCGTGGTGTTAAGGATTGTGTTTCGGCCGTCGTGTGCCGGTTTTCGGCCGCCTCACCCGCCGGCGATCCGCCAGGTGAAGAGGCTCTCGGCCACGTAGTTGACGCCCATCGCCGCGCCGATGGCGATGGGGCTGGCGGCGAGAAACCAGAGGTCGGTCCCGAGGACGACGAGGCTGACGGTCACCCGCTCGGTCAGGACCCAGTAGACGGCGAGCTGGATGCAGACGCCGGCCGCGCGGACCAGGTGCGAGCGCGCCAGGCGGCCGAGGAACGCCCGCCGGCCGGCGTCCCCCGCGTCGGCGAACGTCCAGTGCTCGTTGGCGAGGAACATCACGACGATGGCCGTTTCGGCGCCCGCGGCCTTCGCGACGATGGGCGCCACCCCGGCCCCGAGTTTCAGCGCGACGAGCACGGCGTTGTCACAGAGCGCGCCCAGCGCGCCGACCGAGGCGAACTGCCCCATCTGGACGCCGGAAACCAGCGCCGCGAGGCGGTCGTCACTCATCGGCGGCGTCGGCGGCGAGGCGGTCGACGAGCGCCGGCGGCGGGTCGGTGCGGGTCGCCAGCGCCCCGTGGATGCCCTCCCCCCGGAGCCGCCCGGCCCGGTGGCGGGCCAGGAGGAGGCCGCGGGCCAGCCCCAGCGAGGAGCGCACCGGCGAGACGGTCGACCCCGGCCGGTCCTCCCACCGCACCGGCACCTCGACGATCCGCCGGTCCAGCGCGCCGGCCGCGGCGATCAGTTCGATGTCCCACGCGAACCCCGGCTCGTGGAGGTGGCGCCTGACCGCCCGCCACGTCCCCGCGGTGAGCGCCTTCGCCCCGCACTGGTAGTCGTACAGGGCGGTGTCGAGGACCCGGCGGGCGAGCCACGCGAAGCAGTCGCCCATGAACCGCCGGGCGAGCGTCTGGTGGGCGGCGACGTCCGCGTCGGGGTGGCGGCGCGACCCGGCCGCCAGGTCGGCCTCCCCCGCGACGACCGGCGCGATCACGTCCGCGACGGAGTCCGCGGGCGTGCTCCCGTCGGCGTCGGCGAAGGCGTACACGTCGATGCCGCCGTCGAGGGCCTCGAAACCGGCGGTGATCGCCGCGCCCTTTCCCCGCCGGCGCCCGACGGCGTTGACGGTCACGCGCCCGGGTACCCCCTCCAGCGCCTCCAGCGTCGCCGCCGTCGGCGCGTCGAGTTCCACCCGGACCGTCGCGGGGTCCAGTCGCTCGACCAGCGACCGGCAGTACGCGACGAGCCGCGTCGCGTTCGGCCGGTACGCGGGCACGACCACCCCGACGCGTGCCATACCCCCCCTACCGGAACGGGGAGTAAAAACCGTCCGACTCGGCGGTACCCCCGGCGACCATCACAAGGCGTATGACGGCCGCCCCTCCCTACCCGACAGATGGTCGAGATCGGCCCCGTGCTCCGGTGGCTGGCGGTCACCGCCCTGGTCGCCGGCCTCGCCCTCCCGGTCGCCGCGCGGCTCTTCGACCGCCTCGACGGCCGCGGGGCCGGCCTGGCGCTGCCGGTCGGCCTCGTCCTCCTGGGGTGGGGGAGCTACTGGGTCGGTCACCTCCGGTACGGCCCGGTCGCCGCCCTCGCCGGCTTGGCGCTGCTCGCGGCCGCGAGCGCCGCCTGCGCGCTCGACCGCGACGCGCTCCGCGACGGCCGGATCGAACCGGCGCTCGACGCGGCCCCCGGGGGCGACGTGGACCCGGGCGCGGTCCGGGAGGCGGCGCTGGTCTTCCTCGCCGGGTTCGCGCTCGTCCTCTGGATGCGCGCCCTGGACCCCGGCGTCTACCCGCTCGGGGGCGAGAAGTTCCTCGACTTCGGCCTGCTGAAGGCCCTGGAGCGCGCCGACGCGCTCCCGCCGGAGGACATGTGGTTCGCCGGGGAGCCGGTGGCGTACTACTACGGCGGCCACCTGATCGCCTCGACGCTCGGCCACCTGACGGCCACGCCGCCGCGCTACGCGTACAACCTCGCGCTGGCGGGCTACTACGGGGCGCTGGTCGCCGCCGTCTACGACCTCGCCGCGGCGATCGGCGCGGCCCGCGGGACCGACCGGCGCGCGGCCGGCGGCGCCGCCGCGGTTCTGGTCGGGGTCGCGGCGAACTTCGCGCCGGCCGGCCGGGTCCTGCTCGACGCCCTCCCCCGCGCGCTCGCCCGGCCGGTCGCCGGCGCCGTCGCGGACGCGTCCGGCCGGACGACGGCGGAGGTGCTGGCCGCCGCCGGGACCTTCTTCTACTTCGACGCCTCGCGCGTGATCCCCGGCACGATCAACGAGTTCCCCCTCTTCGCGTGGCTGAACGGCGACCTCCACGCCCACATGATGAGCACGCCGTTCCTGGTGCTCGCGGCCGGACTGGGGTACGCGTACTACCGGACGCCCGCCGCCGAGCGCCGGCGCCGGCGCGTGCTCGCCCTCGGCGCCGTCCCCGCCGTGGGCGCGCTCGTCGCGGTCGTGGACACGTGGGCGTTCCCGACGGTCCTCGGCCTGCTGTGGCTCGCGGTCGCGATGGCGCCGGCGCCGCCCCGGACGCTGCTCCCCGACGCCCTCCCGACCGACCGCCTCCCCCGCGACGGCGTCGGCGGGGAACTCGTCCGGCCGGCCGTCGCGCTCGCGGTCGCGGCCTGCGCGGCCGTCCCGGCGCTCGTCCTCGCCGCCCCGTTCCTCCTGGGCGCCGCGACGGGCGCTTCCCGGTCGGTCGCGTTCCTCGCGCCCGGGGAGCGCAGCGCCCTCGGGCCCCTCCTGCTGGTCCACGGCCCTTTCCTCGCGGCCTTCTGGCCGTACCTGCTCTCGCGCACCCGTGCTTGGGGCCGGCGGGCGACGCCCGCGGTCGCCGTCGGCGTCGCCGCCGCGCTCGGTGCCGGGCTGGCGGCCGGCGCGGCCGTCCTCCCGGTCGCCGGGCCGCTCCTCGCCCTCGGGTGGCTGGTCGGCCGCCGCCGGGACGGCGCGGGCTACGAGTCGGTCCTGCTGGTCGCCGGCGCCGGCCTGGTCGCGCTGGTCGAACTCGTCTACCTCGTCGAGCGGGCCGGCCCCCTCCGGCTGAACACCGTGTTCAAGACCTACGCGCAGGTGTGGGTGCTCTGGAGCGTCGGGGGCGGCGTCGCGCTCGCGACGCACGTCGCCGACGCGGCCCCGTCGGCGCCGAGCCGGGTCCCTGGCGCCTCGCGGCGCGGCCTCCGGGTGGCGTTTGCCCTCCTGCTCGTCGCGACCACCCTCGTCTACGCCGCCCAGGCGCTGCCCGCCCACGCCGCCGCCGGCCGCGCCGACCCGACCCTCGACGCCACGGCGTTCGTCGCCGAGCGCCACCCCGACGAGGCGCCGGCCGTCCGGGCCCTGGACGGCGTCCGGGGGACCCCGACGATGCTCTCGGCGCCGGCGACGAGCCGGTACCCGGGCCCGGGCGGGTCGTACCCCGCGCCGCCCGGGATGTACGACTGGAACGCCAGCCCCGCGGCGAGCCTGACCGGCGTTCCCACGGTGGCGGGCTGGCACCACGAGGTCGGCTACCGGGGCCCCGGCGCGTACTTCGACCGGGTCCGGGACGTCGACGCCATCTACACGAACGCGACCGGCCGCCGCCGGGCGCTCATGCGGACCTACCGCGTGCGGTACGTGTGGGTCGGGCCCGCGGAGCGGGCGCGCTACGGGCGCCGGTCGTTCGGCTTCGAGCGGATGGACGGCGTCGAGGCGTGGGTGCGGACGCCGACCGTGACCGTCTACCGGGTCGAGCGCGGCTAGACCGCCTTCTCGCCTTTCGCCTGCACGACCGTCAGCGCCTCGGCGTCGACGGAATCGACGTCGAGCCAGTGGGAGACGAACTGCCGCTTCTCGAAGGTCTCGCGCTCGTCCTCGGTCCCGATCGTACACCAGAGCTGGACCTCGTCGGGCCCGTGGTAGTCGCCCTGGCGCTGGATGGCGAAACAGACCTGCTCCTCGCCGTCGTACTCGATGACGGCGTTCTTCCGGATGCCCGGGTCGCCGTGGACGATGAGGTGTTGCATACCCCGCGGTTGCGCCGGTCCGACTTTGAAGGCTTCGGTGCCGGGCGACGGCCACACGGGCACGGACGGGTGGGGGGCACCCACCCGGGTCCGGCGCGGGGCGCGGCGCCCGCGCCGGTGCTGCGGTCGTGGATCCGGGATGACGGTATTTGGATCTTTCCGTATCTCCCCGACGCATCGTCGCAAATTCTAGTAGTAATTGATCATAGATGAATGATGACGCCGAATAGTTCGAAACATGTCATACCCCGGGCGGTCGCTCGCGGGCCAAACTACTATGACGACAACGCCGGTATGCGGGCGGTATGACCGACCCTCGTTCGTGCGAGCGCGCGTTCGGCGTGGCACGCGGCCGCGCCGGGGGAGGAGCATGAACCCGCGGCGGGCCGCGGCCGTTTCCGTCGGGGTCGTCCTGCTCGTCGCGTTCGCCCTCCCCGCGGGACTCTCGGGGCCCGCGGCCGCGGTCACGTCGCTGAACGTGACCGACTCCGCGTTCGCCCCCGAGCGGGTGTCGACGGGGACGACGAACACGCACTCGGTCACGCTCAACATCAGCGACCTGGACACGAGCGACGGCAACAGCCAGCGGGTCTACGTCGACCTGCCCGACGCGTTCGACACGACGAGCACGCAGGTCACGAACTTCCAGTCGGCGACGGGCGACGTCTCGCTCGGGTCCACGAACGTCGACAGCACGACGAACAACGTCTCGGTCGAGCTGACCGACAACGGCGGCACCGTCGGCGACACGATCGAGGTCTCGTTCGACCTCACGAACGTCGTCGCGCCCGGCAGCACGCTGACGGGCGACGTCACCGTCACGGTCGACGCCGACACGACCGACCTCGTGCTGAACGACGTCGACGACGCGCTGCTGGAGACGGTGGCCGTCAAGGACGGTCTGATCGACTCCTGCACCCGGATCACCGCCTCGGGATCGTACCTGCTGAACGCCAGCCTGACCGACGTCTCGGACCCGTCGTGCATCGAGGTCGAGACGAGCGACGTGATCCTCGACGGCGACGACCGCACGGTCGACGGGACCAACGCGAGCGGCTCCGTCGGGATCAACGTCAGCAGCGGGACCGCGACGCTCACCAACGTCACCGTCGAGAACGCCACCGTCACGGGGTGGGACGAGGGAGTCGAGTACAACGACACGAGCGGCGGCAACGTCACCGACCTCAACGCGAGCGAGAACCTCGGACGCGGCGTCAACCTCTCCTCGGTCTCGGGGCTGACCGTCGAGGGCGTCACCGCGGTCCGCAACGGCGACACCGGCATCAGCGGCCCGTACTCCGCCGACGTGACCGTCCGGGACGCGAACGCGAGCGACAACGCCGGGACCGGGGACGGGGTGCTCCTCGGGGCCCGGGCGACGGTGGAGAACGTCACGGCGATCGACAACGGCCAGGAGGGGATCGAACTCGACGACAACGCGACGATCGACGGGGCCACGGTGACCGACAGCGGCGACCGCGGGATCCAGATCGGGAAGGACGGGATCGTCCGGAACGTCACCGCGACGGGCAACGACGGGGACGGGGTGAAACACGACGACAACGGCACGGTGCGGAACGCGAACCTCTCGAACAACAACGACGACGGGCTGGAGCTCGACGGGCCCGTGACGTACGTGAACGTCACCGCGAACGACAACAGTCGCTACGGCATCAGCGGTAGCACCGGCGACGACAACATGACCCTCCGGGAGGTCACCGCGAACGACAACGCCAACACGGGGATCGAGGTCGGCGACGACGCGAACCTGACCGACGTCGCCGCGAGCGGCAACGGCGACGAGGGCATCGAGACGGCCCTCGCCCCGACGCTGGAGAACGTCACGGCGAACGACAACGGGCAGGAGGGGGTGTCCCTCGAGGACAACGCGACGGCCGTAAACGTCACCGCGAACGGGAACGGGAACCACGGGATCGGGCTGTCCTTCGCCCCCGACAGCGAGGTGCGGGAGTCGGCGGCCCGGAACAACGCCGGGGCCGGGGTCAGGGTCGGCGACGTCACGAACGCGTCCGTCACCGACACCGTCGCGACGAACAACACGGAGGGGGTCCTCCTGCGGGGCGCCCAGGAGCCCGAACTGTCCAACCTCACGCTCCGCAACAACACCGTCGGCGTCGGGGCGTCGCTCGCCGAAACCACGCCCGTCCGGGACGCGCTGCTGGTCGACTCGACGGTCACGGGGAGCGCGACCGCGATCGACGCCCGCGACGCGGTCAACCTCACCGGCCGGAACGTCACGTTCGACCGCTGGACGGCCGACTTCACCGCCAACCACGCCAACCTCACCGACGTCGACCCCGCGACCGCCCCGGCGCTCCCCGACGACACCGGCGACGTCGGCGTGTACGCCGACATCGACCACGGGACGACCACCCCCGCAAACGTCACCCTCGACGTCGAGTACAACGGGTCGGCCGCGACCGGCATCGACGAGGCGTCGATCGCGTTCTGGCGGTACGACGGCTCCTGGACCGAGGTCGGGGGGACCGTCTCGACCGGGGCGAACCGCGTCAACGCCACGCTCACCGAACCCGGTACGTTCGCCCCCCTCGGCGGAACGTTCCCGGAGTTCGTGCCCTCGATCGGCTCGACCACCGCCCCCGTCTCCGCGGGCGAGACCCTCGAGGTGTCCACCACGGTCACCAACGACGGCGGCACGGCCGGGGAGCAGACCGTCGCCCTGGAGGTCGACGGCGCGCAGGTGGATTCGGAGTCGGTGACCCTGGGGACGGGGGCCTCCACCACCCTCACCCTGCGCTGGGAGACCGCGCCCGGGGACGTCGGGTCCCACAGCGTGACCGTGCGGACCGCCAACGACACCGCCTCGACATCGGTCGACGTCGTCGACGGCGGCGACGGCGGTGGCGGTCGGCCGGCAGCCCAGCAACGGCGGGCGGACGAGCGGGCCGAGACGGTCGCCGAGGCCACCGCCGGGGACGTCCGGGAGTCCGCGGACGGCGAGACCGCCACGGTCAGCGTCTCGGGGACGGTGCCGGCCGACGAGCCCGCGCGCTTCGACACCCGGACCGACACGACCGCCGACAACCCCGTCGCCGTCGACGGCGTCACCGTCACCGCCGACCGGGCCCGCAGCGTCTCGCTGTCGATCACCCAGAGCACCGATCCGACCCCCGGGGCGCCGGGCTTCACCAACCCCCGGGGGACCGAGGCCCGGGGGCACGTCTCCATCCAGCACGACGTCCCCAACGCCCAGGTCCGTCGGGCGTCGGTCACGTTCCGCGTCCGCAAGGACCTGCTCGGTCCCGGCGAGCGCCCCGGCGACGTGGCGCTGTACCGGCACGCGGGCGGGGGCTGGAACGAACTGCCGACCCGTCGGACCGGCGAGACCGCCACCCATTACGTGTTCCGGGCGGAGTCGCCCGGCCTCTCGGATTTCACGGTCGGCGTCAAGCAGGCCCGCTTCGAGATCACGAACGCGCTGGTGTCGGTGACCGAACTCACGACGGGCGAGGGGACCCAGGTGCAGGTGCGGGTGACCAACACCGGCGGCGCGGACGGGACCTTCCGGGTGGACCTGCTGTTGAACGGCGAGGCCGTGGCCGAGCGGACGCTCACGGTGGCGGCGAACGGGACCCGCCGGACGGTGTTCGACCGGAGCTTCGACGAACCGGGCGACTACCGGGTGGCGGTCAACAACGTCTCGGTCGGCACGATCGAGGTCCGGCCGGCGAACGGGAGCGGCGCGGCCGGCGCGGGCGCGGGGGCCGGCGGGACGGCCACGCCGACGCCGACCTCGACGGGCTTCGTCCCCGGGTTCGGGCCGCTCCACGCGGCGCTGGGGGTGGTGCTGGCGGCGCTGCTCGCCGCCCGACGCCGGCGGGGGTAGCCCGGGCCCCGGACGGGCGCGGCCGACCCGCGGGGGGCGAGCGACCGGCGGCGGTCGGGGGTCCGGTCGGCCCCGCTCGCCCTCCCGACCCCCCGCTGGCGGGACCGTCCGCCGGTCGCGGCCGTCGTCACGCCCGCGGCGACGCGTTCGCCCCGCCCCGATCCGTCCCCCCGGTTCAGACCAAACGGGTTTTAACCGGCGGCGGCGAACGGCCGCCAAACCATGCAGATGCCACGCCGGATGAACACGTACTGTCCCCACTGCGACGCCCACCACGAGCACGAGGTGGAGAAGGTCCGCACGGGGCGCCAGACCGGGATGAAGTGGGCCGCCCGACAGCAGCGACGGGGCGAGTCCACCATCGGCAACGCCGGCAAGTTCTCGAAGGTGCCCGGCGGGGACAAGCCGACGAAGAAGACCCACCTGAAGTACCGCTGCTCGGACTGCGGCAAGGCCCACATGCGCGAGGGATGGCGCGCCGGCCGCCTCGAGTTCCAGGAATAATGCCCGGGAGCTTCCATCGCGTCGCGTGTCCCGACTGCGGCAACGAGCAGGTCGTCTTCGGGAAGGCCCAGACGGTCGTGACCTGTGCGGTCTGCGGGAGCACGCTCGCGCGCCCCACCGGCGGCAAGGCGGCGTTCGCCGGCGAGGTGACCGAAACCGTCGAATCGCGGTAATCCACACACATGAAGTACAGCGGCTGGCCCGAGACGGGCGAACTGGTCGTCGGCAAGGTCGAGGAGATCGAGGACTTCGGCGTCTTCGTCGACCTGCAGGAGTACGAGGACAAGCGCGGCCTGGTCCACATCTCCGAGGTCGCGTCGGGGTGGATCAAGAACGTCCGCGACCACGTCACCGAGGGCCGGACCGTCGTGGCGAAGGTGCTCGACGTCGACCGGGACGCCCAGCAGATCGACCTCTCGCTGAAGGACGTCAACGAGCACCAGCGCAAGGAGACGATTCAGGAGTGGAAAAACGAGCAGAAGGCCGACAAGTGGATGCACATCGCGTTCGGCGAGGACGTGAGCGACGAGCAGTACGCCGCGGTCGCGAACGCCCTGCTCGCGGAGTTCGAGAGCCTCTACGACGCCTTCGAGGCGGCGGCGATCCACGGCGCCGAGGCGCTCGCCGACGCCGACCTCGACGAGGCGGAACGCGAGGCCATCGCCGGGACCGCCCGCGAGAACGTCTCGGTTCCCTTCGTGGAGGTGACGGGCTACGTCGACCTGCGCTGCCCGGCGGGCGACGGGGTCGATCGCATCCGTGAGGCGCTCCAGGCGGCCGAGGGGAACGGCGAACTGCCCGACGAGGTCGAGCTCTCGGTCTCCTACGTCGGCTCCCCCGAGTACCGCATCACGGTGCAGGCGCCGGACTACAAGACCGCGGAGGCCGAGCTGGAGGCGAGCGCCGACCGCGCCCGCGAGGCCATCGAGGCCGCCGGCGGCACCGCGGAGTACCACCGCGAGCGCCGCGCGGACGAGGAGTAGGCGTGGCCCGGTCCGACGTGCGGGTCTGTTCGGCGTGGCGCGAGCACCACGACCGGCCGGTCTACACCCTCGACGACGCCTGCCCGGACTGTGGCGCCGACGCGGTCAACAGCGCGCCGGCGCCGTTCGATCCGGCCGACCCGTACGGCGAGTACCGACGCGCTCTTAAGCGCCGGGACCGCGGGTAGCCCCATGGAGGGCATCGAGACCGAGGTCGTCGCCGATCCCGCGCTCGACGATCCGGTCCTCGTCGAGGGGCTACCCGGCGTCGGCCACGTCGGGAAACTCGCCGCCGAGCACCTGCTCGACGAGTTCGAGAGCGAACTCGTCCGGCGGGTCTACGCCGACGACTTCCCGCCCCAGGTCGTCGTCGAGGACGACGTGGCCCAGCTCGTCCACGCCGCGTTCCACGCCGTCGAGACCGACGGCCGTGACCTGCTCGTGCTGACCGGCGACCACCAGGCCGGCAGCGCGGCCGGCCACTACCGCCTGACCGACGCCTTCCTCGACGTGGCCGAGGCGTTCGACGTCGAGCGGGCGTTCGCGATGGGCGGGGTGCCGACCGGCGAACTCGTCGAGGAGTACACCGTCGTCGGCGCGGTGACCGACCGGTCGATGGTCGCGGACCTCGAGGCCGCCGGGGTCGAGTTCCGGGACGACGAGCCCGCGGGGGGCATCGTCGGGGTCTCCGGGCTCCTCCTGGGGCTCGGCGCCCGGCGCGGCCTCCCGGTCGCGTGCCTGATGGGCGAGACCAGCGGCTACCTCGTCGATCCCAAGAGCGCCCGGACGGTCCTGGAGTCGCTCCAGGAACTGCTCGGCTTCGACGTCGACTTCTCCTCGCTTGAGGACCGGGCCGAGGAGATGGAGGAGGTCGTCGGCAAGCTCCAGGAGATGCAGGAGGGAAGCGCCGTCGCCGACGACGACCTCCGGTACATCGGCTGAGGCGGCCGCGACCGCCCCGGCCGTCGTCCGGTACGGTCCCCTCGGCCGCCGGGACCGGCCCGTGTTCCCGACGGCCGGCGCGGCGTCCCGGAACGCGACGACCACGACCGGCGGCGCGCGCGGGCCGAGCGGCGTCCCGGAACGCGACGACCGGCCGAGCGCGAACGGGCCACCCGGCGAGCGCGGACGGGACGACGGCCGAGCCCGGACGGGCCACCCGGCGAGCGCGGACGGGACGACGGCCGAGCCCGGACGGGCCGACC
>JBDGPV010000067.1:0-9799 GCA_042219485.1 Haloferacaceae archaeon | reverse complement strand
ACGGGCCACCCGGCGAGCGCGGACGGGACGACGGCCGAGCCCGGACGGGCCGACCGCCGGCCGGACGGCGGCCCGGCGCGGACGGCGAGAAGTTCTTAATCGGCGGCCCCCAAGTCGGCCCGTGTTCCCGGAGTGGATCGCGTCGCTGCCGTCGTGGCTGCTCGCCGGCCTGACGCTCGGCCTGGCCGCCTCCGCGGCCGTCGCCGGCCTCTTCGTCGCCGGTAACCGGCTGTTCCCCACGGAGCGGGACGGGGGGGCCGCGTCGTCGGCATCGGGGTCGGCGTCGGGCGACGAGCGCCGCCGGGCCGAGATCCGCGAGTACCTGCGCGCGATCGGCGAGCCCTACGCCGAGGACCACGAGATCGAGGGCCGGCGCGTCGCGTTCTACCTGCTCCACCGCGAGGTGGCCATCACGTTCGACGCGCAGGCGTACTTCCGGCTGGAGGCGGCCGGCGTCGAGACGGTCCTCTGTGAACACGAGATGCCCGGCTGGCAGCTCGGCCGGCGGCTCCCGTTCGAGACGCCGGCGGCCGAGGCCGTCGCCGCGCCGGCCGACGCCCCCGACCCGGTGGCGACGGCGTTCTCCGAACTCGGCCTGTCGCCCGACGCCGACGCCGCCGAGGTCCGCGCGGCCTACCGCGAGCGCGTGAAGGACGTCCACCCCGACCAGGGGGGCGACAGCGAGGCGTTCAAGCGGGTCCGGGAGGCGTACGCGACCGCCCGGAACCACGCGGACTGACGCGCTCGATCCCGGCCGACGGCCCGCACCCGGCCCCCCGCGGGGATCGTCGGCGCAAGCCCCATACCGCCGGGCCGCCCCACGGGACCCGTGACCGTCGAGTTCGGCGGCCTCCGGGTCGGGTTCCGCGACCGGGCGTGTCACCTGCCCGCCGCGGACGCCGTCGTCGTCGCCGACCTCCACCTCGGGCGGGCGGCGGCCTCGCGCGTGGCGTACCCCCTCGGCGAGCGCGACGACCTCCGGGACCGGCTGGTCGCCGCACTCGACCGGTTCGACCCCGCGACCGTCGTCTTCGCCGGCGACCTCCTCCACCGGTTCGGCGCGGTCCCGGACCGGGCGGCCGGGGGGCTCCGGGCGCTTGCCGGTGCCTGCCGGGACGCGGGCGCCCGCCCGGTCGTCGTCGCGGGCAACCACGACGGCGCCCTCGGCTCGGCGTGGGACGGCGAGGTGCACGACGAGTACCGCCTCGACGACGGGACGGTGGCCTGCCACGGCCACGCGGAGCCGGCGGCCGACGCCCCGCGGTACGTCGTCGGGCACGACCACCCGACCATCGAAATCGAGGGGCAGCGACGCCCCTGCCTGCTGTACGGCGGCGGCGTCTACCGCGGGCGGGACCTGCTCGTGCTCCCGGCGTTCACGCCGCTGGCGCCGGGCGTCGCGGTCAACCGGATGGACGCCGACGACTTCGACTCGCCGCTCGTGCGCGACGCCGACGCCCTCCGGCCCGTGGTCCACGACCCCGGCGCCGACGAGACGCTCGCGTTCCCGCCGCTGGGCCGGTTCCGGGAGATGCTCTGACGGCCCGGACGGGCGCCCGGCCGACGCCGGACCGGCCGGACGGCGTCGTCGTCGAGACCAACGAGGTCGCCGAGCGCCCGGAGCGCGGCGGGACCGACGGCCGAGGGGTTATGATCCCCCCGCGAGAAGTCGGCGGCCGTGACAGCCGACGACCTCGTCCGCGTGCTCGACGCCGACGGCCGGGTGCTCGACGACGCCTCGGTGCCGGACCTCGACGACGGGACGCTGGTCGACGTCCACCGCCACATGCTCCTGGCCCGCCATTTCGACGAGCGGGCGGTCAGCCTGCAGCGCCAGGGGCGGATCGGCACCTTCGCCTCGTGTGCCGGGCAGGAGGCCGCGCAGGTCGCGTCGACGCACGCGCTCGACGCCGGCGATCCGATCTGCTACCAGTACCGCGAGCACGGCGCGGTGATCGCCCGCGACGACGACCCCGGGACGCTGGCCGACTACCTGACCTACTGGATGGGGCACGCGGCCGGCAACGCCGCCCTCCGGGGGATCGACGTCTTCCCGCTGAACATCTCGATCGCCAGCCACATCCCCCACGCGGTCGGGATGGCGTGGGCCGCGCGGCTCGACGGCGCCGACGACGTGGTGGCCTGCCACTTCGGCGACGGCGCGACGAGCGAGGGGGACTTCCACGAGGCGCTGAACTTCGCGGGGGTCATGGACGCCCCCGCGGTCCTCGTCTGCAACAACAACGGCTGGGCCATCTCCCGCCCCGCCGAGGCACAGACAGCGAGCGACACCTTCGCGGCGAAGGCCGACGCCTACGGCTTCTGGGGCGTCCGCGTCGACGGGATGGACCCCCTCGCCACCTACGCGGTCGTCGAGCAGGCGGCCGACAAGGCCCGCGATCCGGGCGCCGGCGAGCGGCGCCCGACGCTGGTCGAGGCCGTGAGCTACCGTTTCGGCGCCCACACCACCGCCGACGACCCCACCGTCTACCGCGACGACGACGAGGTCGAGCGGTGGCGGGAGCGGGACCCGATCGACCGCTACGGGGCGTTCCTCCGGGAGCGGGGGCTGCTCGACGACGAGCGCGAGGACGCGATGCGCGAGGCGGCCCGCGAGACCGTCGCCGAGGCCGTCGAGCGCGCCGAGGCCCGCGAGGCCGACCCGGCGGCGCTGTTCGAGCACGCGTACGCCGACCTGCCCCCGGCGGTCGAGCGCCAGCGCGACCGGCTCGAACGCCTGCGGGCCGAGCACGGCGACGGGGCGTTCCTGCGCGAGGAGGGGCCGTGAGCGGCACCGGAGCCGGCACAAGGGATCCCGGGCCGGCGGGACCCTCCCGCGCCCCACGCCGTCGCGCGCCGGCCCCCGGCCGCAGTCACCCCCCGAGGTCCGCCCGGACCGCCGCCGCGGCCTCGCGGCCGCTCCGCAGCGCGCCCTGGATCGACGACCAGGTCGTGTACTCCCCCGCGAGGTAGACCGGCCCCTCCGGGTCGCGGGCGTCGGGCAGGTCCCCGTGGATCCCCGGGGGCTGTGCGAACTGCGCGAACTCGATCCGGTCGGTCGCCAGCGGTTCGAGGCTCGCCGCGCTCCGCTCGGGGTACCACGATTCGAGGGCCGCCCGCGTCGCCGCGGCGAGGTCCGCCGCCGGCTCGTCGAGCGCCCCGTCGTCGAGGAAGGTCGCACAGAGCAGCTCGCGGTCCGGGGGGGCGTACTCGGGGGCCACCTCCGAGAGCGGGACGACCGCGTTCGGCGACGGTCCCTCCGCGTTGAGCACCAGCTTCCGGCCCGTGTCGAGCGCGCTGTGGGCCGGGATTGCGTAGTACTGGGTCACGCAGCCGACCGCGGTCGTGGGGATCGCACCGACGCCGGTCAGCTCCCGCGCGGTCGGCGGATCGGTCGCGACGACCGCCGCGTCGGCCTCGCGCCGGCGGCCGGCCTCGACGACGACGCCGTCGCCGGCGGGTTCGACCGCGGTCACGCGCTCGCCGGTCCTGATCTCCGCGCCGGCGGTCCGGGCCCGGCGGGCCAACTGCTCGGGGACGGCCCCCATCCCGTCGGCCGGGAGCGCGGCGGCCCCCTCGCTCAGCATCCGGAAGGTGTACTCGAAGACCCGCTTCGAGGTCCCGAGCGAGCGGTCGAGGGTGATCCCGCCGTAGAACGGCGCGACGAACCGCTCGACGTACCGGTCGGAGAACCCCCACTCGTCGAGGTACTCGCGGATCGACCGGTCCGGTGCCGCGAAGACCTCGTCCTCGGAGCGCCCGCGCAGGTCGTGGCGGAGCAGCAGCGTCCGGACCTTGTCGCTCGCCGGCACCGCGGGGGTGAGCAGCGACTCGACGGCGGCGCGCGGGTCCCGGATCGGGTCCGCGAGCGTCGAGCGCCGGTCCCCCCGGGCGATCACCGCGCCCGGCCGGAACCGCCGGAGGTCGAGCGCGTCGAGGTCGAGTTCCCGCCGCGCGGCCGGGTAGGCGTCGAAGAGCACCTGGAAGCCCCGGTCGAGCGTGAACCCGTCGTGCTCGCGGCTCCGAACCCGCCCGCCGACGGTCCCGCGGCGCTCGACGACCGTCACGTCGGCGCCGGCCGCGGCGAGCCGGCGGGCGGCGACGAGGCCCGCCAGCCCGGCGCCGGCCACGACGACTGACGTCCCGTCCATGCGGCCGGGGTCGGGCCGGAGGCTCATAGTCCCCACCGATCCGCGGGCGGCCGCGGGGCGACGCGCGGACGGTCGGGACGGGCGCCGGTGTCGCCGCCGACGGGAAGGGCTTAGTCGCTCGCGTCCCCCCTCACGCTCATGGAGACCACCCGGGCGTTTCGCGGGCTGGAGTGTGCGGCGTGCGGGACCGACGCCGGGGACGCGGCGGGTCGCTGTCCGTCCTGTGGCGGGCCGCTGGACCCGGCCTACGACCGCGACGCGATCGACGCCGCGTTCGGGCCCGACGGCTCGGCGTCGATGTGGCGGTTCGGCGCCGCGCTCCCCGCCGCCGACCCCGTCACCGCCGCGGAGGGGGCGACGCCGCTGGTGGGGGCGCCGGCCCTGGCCGACGACCTCGGCGTCGGCCGGGTCCTGGTGAAAGACGAGGGCCGCAACCCGACCGGATCGTTCGTCGATCGTGGGATGGCGCTGGCGGTCACCGCGGCCGTCGGGACCGACCGGGAGCCGCTGGCGCTTGCCGCCGCCGGCGCCGCCGGCCACTCGGCCGCGGCCTACGCCGGCCGCGCGGGCCTGCGCGTCCGGGTCTTCCTCCCCTCGCGGGCCCCCTTCTCGGCCAAGGCGATGGTGAACGTCCACGGGGGCGACATGCGCGTCGTCGGGGGGCGGTACGCCGACGCCGCCGCGGCGCTCGACGAGGAACTCGCGGCCGACGGCTACCCGCTCGGCGCGTTCGACTCGCCCTACCGCCACGAGGGCGCGAAGACGGTCGCGTACGAGGTGGCGGCGGCGCGCGGGTGGACCCCGCCGGACGCCGTCGTCGTCCCGGTCGGCACCGGCGAGGCGCTGGTGGGGATCGAGAAGGGGTTCCGGGAACTCGTCGCGCTCGACCTGATCGACGCGGTGCCGCGCCTCGTCGCCGTCCAGGCGGCCGGCTGTGCCCCGATCGTCCGCGCCCACGACCGCGGCGCCGACGGCGTGGATCCGGTCGAGCACCCGGACACCATCGCCGGCGAACTCGAGGTACCCGATCCGCCGGGCGGGGCGCTCGCGCTCCGGGCGCTCGACCGCGCGGGCGGCGACGCCGTCGCGGTCGGCGACGACGACCTCCTGGAAGGGGCGGTCGCGACGGCCGCCGAGACCGGCGTCGGGGTCGGCCCCGCGGGGGGCGCCGCGGCCGCGGCGGCGTGGGACCTGGCCGACTCGTTCGGCGCCGGGAGCGAGATCGTGCTCCTGAACCCGGCGACGGGGCTGAAGGCCCCCGACGTCCTCCGCAGCCACCTGATGGGCCAGGGGGTCTGACCCGCGGCGAGTCGCCCCCGCGACCGGGCGACTTTTGCCCGTCTCGTCCCGTCGGTCGCGCATGGCGGTCGCGGTCTCGCTGCTCGCGGGCGTGGTCTTCGGCCTGGCGCTCGCGGCCCCGCCCGGCCCGATGAACGCGATCATCGCCGAGGAGTCGGTCCTGCGCGGGTGGGGGGCCGGGCTCCGGGCGGGCCTGGGGGCGATGAGCGCCGATGCCGTCTTCCTCGGCCTCGCGTCGGTCGGCGCCGTCGCCGTCGTCGAGCGCGCGCCGGCGGTCCGCGGGGCGATGGTCCTCGTCGGCGGCGCCCTGATGTGGTACTTCGCCTACGGCGCCGCCCGCGACGCCCTCCGGGCGGACGGGTCGTTCGCCGCGGTCCCCCCGGGCGGGACCGCCGACGGGGGGGTGTCCGCCGACGGATCCGACGCCGCCGGTCGGCCCGGCGCCCCGGACGAAGGGGGTCCCGATCCCGAACCCGGGGCGGCCCCCGACGGCCCGGGGGGCGGTGAGTCCCGCGGGTTCGCCAAGGCGTTCGTCCTGGCGCTCACCAACCCCTATCAGGTGCTGTTCTGGCTCACCGTCGGGGTGCGGCTGCTCGCGCCCGGCCGGATCGACCTGCTCTCGCACGCCCCCTACGTCGGCCCGCGGCTCGCCGGGGTCCTCGTCGTCGCGACCGGGAGCCCGGCGCTGCTCGTCGGCCTCTTCGGCGGCATCGCGGTCTGGGTGGCGGGGTTCCCGGCGGCGCTGGTCGCCGCCGGCCGCCGCGTCGACGCCCTCGCGCCCGTGGTGGCGGGTGCGAGCGCGCTGGTTCTGGCCGGGTTCGGCACGCTCTTTCTCGCCGACGCCGCGGGCACCCTCGCCGGCCTCTGAGGACGGACAGACGTATCAACCGCGGCGTTCACGTGCGGGGTATGTTCGACAAGTCCACGTGGATCAAGCTTCCCCGGAACGTGGTGGTCGGGCACGGGGTGCTCGACCGCCTCGGGGAGGCGGTGGCCGACCTCGCGGTGACGGGCCGGCCCCTGGTCGTCACGAGCCCCACGCCGGACGACATCGCCGGCGACCGGGTCCGGGCCGAACTGGACGGCTTCGGCGCCGGGCCGGAGACGATCCGGGTCGAACGCGCGCACTTCGACGCCGTCGACCGGATCGCCGAGCGGGCCCGGGCGGCCGGCGCCGGCTTCCTGGTCGGCCTGGGGGGCGGCAAGCCGATCGATCTGGCGAAGATGGCCGCCGACCGGCTCGACCTGGGCTTCGTCTCCGTGCCGACGGCCGCGAGCCACGACGGCATCGTCTCGGGCCGGTCGTCGATCCCCGAGGGCGACACCCGGCACTCGGTCGCGGCCGACCCGCCGCTGGCCGTCGTCGCCGACACCGAGGTCCTCGCGTCGGCGCCGTGGGAGCTGACCACCGCCGGCTGCGCCGACATCGTCTCGAACTACACCGCGGTGACCGACTGGCAGCTCGCCAACCGGCTCCAGAACGTCCCGTACAGCGAGTACGCCGGCTCGCTCTCCCGGATGACCGCGGAGATGCTGGTCGCCAACGCCGACTCGGTCCGCCCCGGGCTGGAGGAGTCGGCCTGGGTGGTCGTGAAGGCGCTCGTCTCCTCGGGCGTGGCGATGTCGATCGCCGGCTCCTCGCGGCCGGCCAGCGGCGCCGAACACCTGTTCTCACACCGGCTCGACCGGCTCGTCCCGGACGGCGCGCTCCACGGCCACCAGGTCGGCGTCGGCTCGATCCTCACCGCCTACCTCCAGGAGGGAAGCGAGGGGCAGTGGCGCGCCATCCGCGACGCGCTGGACAGCATCGACGCCCCGACGACGGCGGCGGACCTCGGCATCGACGGCGGGACGGTCGTCGAGGCGCTCACCACCGCCCACGAGGTCCGGGACCGCTACACGATCCTCGGCAACGGCGTCAACGAGTCGGCCGCGCGCGAGGCCGCGCGCGCCACCGGCGTCGTCCCCGGTGCCTGACGTCGCTCGTCGCTCGGAGGGCGGCGGTCGGCGGTCGAGGCGCGTCCCGCCGCACCTTCCGGGCCGGCGCCGCGAGCGTCCGGCACCGGCGGCACCGGGGGCCCCGACGGCCCGCGGGAGGGGGGATTTTTCACCCGCCCCGACGACCCTCGGGACGGAATGCACGTCGCGGTCGCCTCGATGCGCACGGCCCAGTTGCGCGAGACGGGTGCCACGGTTCGGACCCGGCGGTTCGTCGAGGGCCTCGCCGCCCGCGGCCACGAGGTGACCGTGCTCTGTGCCCAGTGGTGGGGCGGCGACCACGACCGGTTCGAGCAGGACGGGGTGACCTACCGGCGCCTCGTCAGCGCGCCCGCGAGCGGCACGTTCGCCGCCCGGCTCCCCCGCGCGCTGCTCGGCCTGGGGCGGGCCGGCGACGGGGTGGACGTGATCCACGTCCCGAACAGCCCGGCCGCGGCGGTCGCCACCGCGGCCGCCGCCGCCCGGCTGCTCGACGCGCCGCTGATCGTCGACTGGTGGGACGACCACCCGGCCGACAGCCCCGCCGCCGCGGCCCGCGCGGTGCGGGCGCCGGACGCCCTGATCGTCCCCTCGGAGATGGTCGCCACGCACGCCCGGGAGCGCGGCGCGCCGGCGGACCGGATCCACCGGATCCCCGGGAGCATCGACATGGACCTCGTCCGCGAGGCCCCGGTCGACCGGCGCGCCGACGTCGTCTACGCCCGCCGGCTCGACGCCGACGCGAACGTCGAGCACTTCCTGCTCGCGCTGGCCGAACTGCGCGACCGCGACTGGGACGCCGTCGTCGTCGGCGACGGGCCCGCGCGCGCCGAGGCGGCGGCGACCGCGGCGGACCTCCGCATCGACGACCGCGTCACGTTCCTCGGGGACCTCCCGCTTGGGGAGCTGGTGCCGATCCTGAAGGGCGGTCACCTGTTCGCCCAGACGGCGACGCGGGAGCCGTTCGCCACGGAACTGCTCCTCGCGCTCGCCTGTGGCTGCGTCGGCCTGGTCGAGTACCAGGCCGGCTCCAGCGCCCACGAACTCGTGGAGAACCACGACCGCGGCGCCCGGGTCACGAGCGCGGAGGAGCTCGGCGACGAGATCGCGGCGGCGGCCGAGGCGTTCGACCACCGGACCGTCGACGAGTCCTTCGCCGAGTACGACCACGACGCCGTCCTCGCGCGGTACGTCGATCGGTGCCGGCGCCTGATCGAGGGCCGGTGAGTCCCCCGGCCCCGGCCCCGACTCCGATCCCGGCCCCGACTTCCACCCCGACCCTGCTCCCCCTCCCGCTTCCCGTCTCCGGCGCCCGCCGTGCCGGAAACGCGTCGGCGACCCGACACCCGGACGGCCGCGTCGTTTCGCCCTGCTGACGTGACCCGCCCCGCGATCGCCCGGCCGCGTTCGCCGGACAGACCCCCTCCTCCGCCCGATCCGCCGGCGCCGGAGCGCGGCGGCGCGCGCGTCTGACACTCGTCTAACCAGACCACAAAGCATTTATTACAACCTTCGTTTGTGTAGCCTGTACCCCTACCCAGAGACGACCTTGCCGCCGCACGGCGGCGAGCGACTCTCGAAGCACGGCACGAAAGGGCCGCGCGGCCCAGGACTGCCGACGAACAACCCAACCAAACCATGACAGACGACATACACGACAAGGCGCGCGCGGTGCTCCTCGCGTTCGTGATGGTGACCTCCGTGATGGTGGGCACCGTCGCGTTCTCGGGGAGTGCTGCTGCGGCCGTGAATGATGCTCCCAGCGGTGCTGATCGGGTCACTCCGAACGGTGACCTGTTCAACACCACTGTTGAGCACAGCGTACAGTTTAACGTGACCGGCATTAAGTCGGACGACGCCACCGCCGACAACATCACTATTGGTGTTGAGGAGCAGGGTGGCCTCACCAGCGTGGCAATCACCGACGCGGACCTGTCAATAGAGAACAGTAGTCGTACGACTATTAGTTCCACGACTAGCATTACCGGGTCCGACAACGCCACCGTGACGTTCACTTCGCGAGATGGTGATGCCACGGAAGAAGTGATTGTCACCGGGACGGTCACTGTTAATTACGAGTCCATCACCTCTGATGGGACCTCGATCCACTTCGATCAGCTAACCGATAACAGCGACGACGGCTCGATCGAAGATACGGTGAATAATTTCGGTCCGACAATCACCATCCAGACTGACGCCGTCCGGGCCACAAACGGTGGTTCGTACGATACTGCCAACGGTGAGGGGACCGTCTTCCCCGGTGCGGTCGTCTTCCAGGGTGAGGAGGACATCACCTTCGGCGGCACGCTCGATGATGCCCTGACGGGGATCGGCGGCGACGCCGAGGGGCAGGTCGTGAGCCCGCCCATCCC
>JBDGPV010000064.1:0-31151 GCA_042219485.1 Haloferacaceae archaeon | reverse complement strand
GCCTGGAGCGGAGTCGAAGCCGGGACCGGAAGCGGGAGCCTGGAGCGGAGTCGAAGCCGGGACCGGAAGCGGCACCGCGGGGCCGGGAGGCCGGTCGGGGAGCCGCCCGCGACCGGCGGCGCGGGGCGGCCTCAGTACGACCGGGGCAGGTCGAGCTCCCGCTCGCCGATGTAGTTGAGCGCGAGCTGCTGGGTGATCGGGACGAGCCGCGTCAGGCGCGCCTCGCGGAAGTACCGCTCGACGTCGTACTCGGTGGCGACGCCGAACCCGCCGTGGGCCTGGACCGCGGCGTCGGCGGCCTCGAACGCCGCCTCCGCGGCGAGGTACTTCGCCATGTTCGCCCGGGCGCCCAGCCCCTCCCGCGTGAGGTCGCCGGCCGCCGACCGGGCGGCGGCGTCGTAGGTGAGCCCCCGGGCGGCCTGGACGCGGGCGTGGGCGGCCGCGAGCGGGTGCTGGACGGCCTGGTTCGCGCCCACCGGCTGTCCGAACACCTCCCGTTCGGCGGCGTACGCGGCGCCCCGTTCCAGGGCGAGTTCGCCCAGCCCGATGCACTCGGCGGCGATCACCAGCCGCTCCTCGTTCAGCCCGTCGAGCACCTGGTAGAAGCCCTCGCCCTCCTCGCCGATCAGGTGCTCGGCGGGGACGCGGAGCCCCTCGAAGTAGAGCTGGTACGAGTGGACGAACTCGCTGACCGACTTCTCGATGGGATCCTTGTCGAAGTTCCCCGACGCCTCCGCGTCGTCGAGGTCGACGAGGAACATCGAGATGCCGCGGGTGCGCTTCTCGACGTCCGCCTTCGGCGTCGTCCGGGCGAGGAGGACGAGGTAGTCGCTCTGGTCGACCCGCGAGGTCCAGATCTTCTGGCCGGTGATCACGTACGCGTCGCCGTCCCGCTCGGCGCGGGTCTCGATGCTGGTCGAGTCCGACCCCGCGTTCGGCTCGGTCAGCCCGAACGCCTGGATCCGCTCCTCGCCGCGGGCCACCTTCGGGAGGAGTTCCTCCTTCATCCCCTCGTCGGCGTACTCGACCAGCGGCGCCGAGTTGTAGATCCCGCCGTGGACGGCCTGGGCGGCGCTGAACCCGCCGCCGTTGGCCGCGATCTCCTCCATCATCACCACCGTCTCGCCGGTGCCCATCCCGGCGCCGCCGTACGCCTCGGGGATCAGCACGCCGAACCAGCCCTCCTCGGCCAGCGTGTCCACGAACTCGTGGGGGTACTCGCCGGTCCGGGCCCGCTCGCGCCAGTACTCGTCGTCGAACGACGCGCAGATCTCCCGGATGCTCCGCTGGACGAGCCGCTGTTCGTCGGTCAGGTCCGCCTCGAGACGCGCGGGCATGGCCCCGGATAGGACGGTCGGCGGTTAAACCCGCCGGTGCCGGGCGGCGCGCCCGGCCTGTCAGCCACCGCCGTCCCCGAACGCGCCGCCCGCCCGCCACTCGTCGAGGGTGGTCTGGTCGTCGGCCACGGCGCCGAACACCTCGTCGGTGTCCGCCCCAAGGGCCGGCCCCGGGGCGCGCACCCCGACCTCGGGGTGGTCGGGGAAGTTGATCGGGTGACCGGGGAGGAGGCAGGGCTCGCCGCCCACCTCGCGCTCGACGACCAGGTCCCGCGCCCGGGTCTGCTCGTGGGCGACCACGTCGGCCACGTCCGAGAGCGGCCCGTTCGGGAAGCCCGCCTCGGTCAGCACGTCCGTCCAGTGGGCGGTCGGCTCCTCGGCGAGCCGGGACTGGATGGCGTCGATCACCTCCGCCCGGTGCTCGACCCGCTCGGCGTTGGTGCCGTACTCGCGGACCGACTCGCAGCCCACGGCGTCCACGAAGTCGTCCCACCGGTCGTCGGATGGGACGCCCGTGACCAGCCGCCCGTCCGCGGTCTCGAACAGCTGGTAGGGCACGAGCGTCTGGTGGCTGGTGCCCTGCGGGCCGGGGACGTCGCCCGTGATGGAGTGGTTCGTCGGGTACTCGTTCAGCAGGGCGACGACCGCGTCGAACAGGCCGACGTCGAACTCGCCGCCCCGCCCCGTTCGCGCGCGCTCGTGGAGCCGCGCGAGGATGCCGACCGCGGCAAAGAGCCCGGCCGAGAGGTCACAGACCGCCTGGCCGACCTTCACCGGCTCCCCCCCGGCGGGGCCCGTGACCGACATGATCCCGCCCTCGGCCTGCAGGATCAGGTCGAGCCCCGGCTTCTCCTTCAGCGGGCCGGTCTTCCCGTAGCCCTTGACGCTCGCGTAGACCACGTCCCCGTTGACGGCGCGGACGTCCTCGTAGCCGACGCCCAGCCGCTCGGCCACGCCGTACCCGAAGTTCTCGACGAAGACGTCGGCCTCGGCCAGCAGGTCGAGCGCGGCGTCGCGGCCGGCCTCGGTCTTCAGGTCGAGCGTGACCGACCGCTTGTTCCGGTTGAGGGCGTGGAAGTACCCGGAGTCGGCGTCGCCGGGCGCCGGCCCCTGCGAGCGGCTCGGGTCGCCGACGCCGGGGCGCTCGACTTTCACGACGTCCGCGCCCATGTCCGCCAGCAGGGCGCCACAGAACGGGCCGGCCCGGTGGACGCACATCTCGACCACGCCGAGGCCGTCGAGCGGCCCGGTCATTCGTTGAACTCGTCGACCCGGCGGCGGCGCTCCTCGGTGGCGAACTGGTCCCACCAGACCTCGGCCTCGAACTCCCGCGCGGTCGCGGCGTCGGGCGCGTCGGCGGCGAAGTTGATCACCTCCTTGCTCCGCTTGACCGCGCCGGTGCCGGTGTCCTGGACCGCGCCGACGACCTCAGCGACCGCCTCGTCGAGGGCCCCGGCGTCCGCGACCATCCGGTTGATCAGCCCCGCGTCGCGGGCCGCCTCGGCGTCGACGTACCCCGCGGTCAGGACGAGCTCCTTCGCCTTCGCCTCGCCGACCAGCTGGACCGCCCGGTGGGTCGCGCCGCCGGTCGGGATCTGCCCGAGGTCCGTGACCGGCACGCCGAACGACGACTTCTCGGTGGCGATCCGCATGTCGCAGTACATCGCGAGGATGAGCCCGCCGCCGACGCAGTAGCCGTCGATCTTGGCGAGGGTGACCGCGTGGCTCTCCAGCGGCTGGCGGTAGATGTCGTAGAACATCGACTGCCGGTCCCGCTGTCGGGGGTCGTGCTCCTCGGCGGGCCCGGCGTACTGCTCGATGTCGGCGCCGGCCGAGAACGCCTCGTCGCCCTCCCCCTCGATGACGACGACGTCGACGTCGCGGTTCAGCTGGATCTCGCCGAACGCGCGCTGGAGGTCGAACATCACCTCCGTCGAGAGCGCGTTCAGCTTCTCCGGTCTGTGGAACCCGATCCGCGCGACGCCGTCCTCGACGTCCACCGTGATGCTCTCGTAGGCCTCGTAGCTGACCATGCCCGGCCACGGATTGGCGGGCGAATAGGCGTTTTGGAACGGGAGGCGACCGGCAGCGGCGGATCGGCGCGGGCGCGGGCGCTACTCGACGACGACCGCGCCCTTCATCCCGAGCGACTGGTGGGGCTCGCAGTAGTAGGTGACGACGCCCGTCGCGTCGAGCGTCTGCGAGAACGTGTGGCCGGCCTCGGAGACCAGTTCCGACGCGAAGTCGGCGCCGCTCTCGGCGACGACGTTGTGCTGGCCGCCCTGGCCGGTCCACTCCCAGACGACGGTCGTGCCCGCGTCGACCCGGACCGCCGGCGGGGCGAACGCGAAGTTCCCCCCGTTGCCCTGGGCGCCGACCTCCACGGTCACCTCGCTCTGTCCCGTCCGGTCGGCCACCGAGCCGTCGAAGTTGCCGACGTCCGAGAGGTACTCGCTCACCGCGGCGGGGACGTCCCCGCCGGACGCGGGCGTCGGCGTGGCCGTCGCGGTTTCCGTCTCCGTCCCGGCCTCGGTCTCGGCCTCCGTCTCCTCTCCGCCGCCGCCCCCGCCGCCCGAACAGCCGGCCAGGGCGCCGGCGAGCGTCAGCGATCCGACTCCGCGGACGAACGCACGTCTGTCGAGCATCGTCCGGGGTTGGGATCGAACCGGGGTAAACCGTACGGTACCGGCCCGGGCGTCACTCGACGGCCCCGCGGGCCGCGTCCCGGGCCTCGTCGAGGGTCAGGGGAGCGCCCTTCGCCGCGGCGGCCTCGCGGACGGCGTCCAGCGCGGCCGCGACGCGGTCGTCGGCCGGGTCGGCGGCGTCGAGCAGCGCGCGGACGGCCCCCCGGCCGGTGCCCTCGCCGAACAGCAGCTCCCGCTCGGCGCCGTACTTCGACGGGTCGAACGGCTCGTACGTGGACGGCTCGCGGAGCATCGCGGCCGTGTGGAGCCCGCTCTCGTGGCGGTACGGGCGGGTGCCGATGATCGGCTTCTCGTCGGGCACGTCCCGGCCGAGGGCCCGGTACGCGCGGCGGCAGGCGGGCACCAGCCGGCCGGCGTCGAGCGCCACCCCGTCGCCGCGCTCGGCGAGCAGGACCGCCACCTCCTCCAGCGCCGCGTTGCCGGCCCGCTCGCCGACGCCGCCGACGGTGGCGTCGACGCTCGTCGCGCCCGCGTCGACGGCGGCGAGCGCGTTGGCCGCCGCGACCCCCATGTCGTCGTGCGTGTGGATCGCCACCCCGAGGTCGTCGCCGGCCGCGTCGGCGACGGCCGCGACGGCCTCCCGCACAGCGCCGGGCGTCCCGGCGCCGGTGGTGTCCGCGAGGGTGACGTGGCGGGCGCCGGCGTCGGCGAGCGCCCGCGTCGCCTCGCGGAGGAACGCCCCGTCGGCCCGGAACGCGTCCATCAGCGTTCCCCCGGCGGCGACCCCGGCCTCGCGGACCCGCCCGACGTTTCCGACCAGGAGGTCGAGCGCCTCCGCGCGGGACTTCCCGAGGGCGTGTTCGAGCTGCACGTCCGAGGCGTTGACGATCACCTCCACCTCGTCGGGGTCGACCGCCAGGGCCGCGTCCACGTCGGCCGGCACCGCCCGCGCCAGCGCCGCCGTCCGGATCCCCAGGTCGTCGGCGTGCCGGAACCACGCCTCGCGCGGGTCGGCGCGCGGGAAGGCCACCTCGGCGCGCCCGACGCCGAGGTCCGCGAGCGCGTCGAGCACCCGCCGGCCGGCGGCCTCGTCCACCTCGACGCCCGGCACCTGTGCCCCCTCCCGGAGGGTGAGGTCCTTGAACGCGACGGTCACGTCACCGGACGGGCGGCGGCGGGACAAGAGCGTTCCCCCTCGGCGCCGGACGCCGGGACCGGCCGGCGGTCGGCGGAACCGGAAAGGTTCAAGCCGGGCGCCGCCCGCGGGGGGCGTATGCGCGTCGACGCGGCGCGGCTGGAGGCGGCGGCGAGCGCCCTGCTCGAGACGACCGGCGCCCCCCCGGCGACGGCCGAGACGGTCGCACGGTCGCTCGTCGCCTCGGACCTGCGGGGCCACCACTCCCACGGCGTCCTGCGCGTGCCCCTCTACGAGGAGAAGGTGGAGATGGGCACCATCGACCCGACGGCGACCCCCGAGGTGGCCCGGGACGCCGGCGCGGTCGTCACCGTCGACGGCCGGGACGCGTTCGGCCAGCTCGTCGGGCGCCGGGTCGTCGACCTGCTGACCGAGCGGGCCGACGAACGGGGGGTCGCCGCGGTGGGCGCCCGCAACGCCACCCACCTCGGGCGGATGGGCGAGTGGGCCGAACGGGTCGCCGCCGAGGGGTTCTGCTTCGCGGTCTTCGTCAACGCACAGGGGGGCAACCACAACGTCGCCCCGGCCGGCAGCGCCACCCGCCGGCTCTCGACCAACCCCATCGCGTTCGGGATCCCGACGATGGGGGGGCTGGCACACGACGTCGTCCTCGACATGGCGACGAGCCAGGTGGCCCACGGGAAGATCCGCGAGCGGGAGGCCACCGGCGACCCCGTGCCGGCGGGGTGGACGACCGACGAGGACGGCGACGGGTTCACCGACGCGGCGGCGTTCGAGGCCGGCGAGGGCGGCGCGATGCTCCCGCTTGGCGGCCGGGTCGCCGGCTACAAGGGCACCGGCCTGGCCGTCGTCGCCGAACTGTTCGCTGGGCTGTTCGGCGACGCGGTCGTCGCCGGCCAGGAACACCCGCCGGACTCGAACAACGCCGCGCTCTTCCTGGCGTTCGACCCCCTGGTGACGACCGACCGCGAGGGGGTGCGGCGCCGGGCCGCCGCCCTGGCCGACCACCTCGCGGCGGCCGACTACGGGACGGGCCCCTCGCCGGGCGTGGCGGCGAAGGGCGACCGGTTCCGGATCCCCGGCGCGCCCGAACACGAGGCGCTACGGTCGTACCGCGAGGACGGCATCCCCCTCGACGACCGCATCGCCGACCGCCTGCGGGCGATGGCCGACCGGACGGGCGCGCGGATCGACCTCTGAGCCGTCGGGCTTTCCGCCGCTCCCCGCCGCTCACCCCCTGTCGCCGTCGCCGCTCCCGTCGCCGTCGACCCGGACGCCGGCGGCCGGTCCCTCCCCGGCCCCGGCCCCGGCCCCGGCGGCGGTCGCCGCGTCGCCGAGCGCGTCGAACAGGTCCGGGAGGCCCCGGTCCTCGACGTCTCGCACCGCGGCCGCGAGGCGGTCGGCGGTCCCGTCCGGGATGCCCGCGGCCGCCGCGAGGTCGTCGAGTTTCGCCTCGATCGCCGGCCAGTCGAGCGGCGCCTCCGGCTCGCCCCGGGCGGTCTCGACGAACCGCTCGTGGCGCCGGCCGTCGTCGACGACGACCCTGGCGGCCCACTGCTCGGGGAACCGGTCGGCGACGGCGTCGGTCGTGACCACCTCGGTGGCGTCCATCAGGCGCCGGAGGTCCGGGTCGGCGAGCCCTCCGCTCGCGTCGACGAACGCCGACAGGCCGGCCTCGCCGTGGGTCAGCGCGAGCGCCGCGCAGAACGGGGCGCTGAACTGGCAGTCAACGAGGTTCTCCGGCCGGCGCTTGCGATCGATGGGGTCGCCGGTCAGCGTGACGCCCGGGCCCGGCAGGTCGAGGGTGATCCGCTCGACCGCCGAGGGATCGACCGCGCCGGCCAGGTCGAGCAGCGCGTCGATCGCCGCGTGGACGTACCGGCAGCAGGGGTACGGCTTCAGCGCGGTCTCCATCACGGCGTGGCGCTCGCCGACGTCCGCGACGGCGTCGGGCCGGGGGGCATCGGAGTAGCCCGCGAGGAAGCCGTGTGTCCCCTCCAGGGGCGCGCTCGCGCCGCGGAACCCCTCGGCGGCCAGCGCGACCGCCTCGACGCCCCGGCGGGCCGCGAGCCCCGGGTGGAGGCGCTTGTTCCACGCGCCGTTCTCCAGGAACTGGAGCGACCCGGCGGCCTGCGAGCCGGCGATCCCGAACGCCGCGGCGAGCTCCTCGCGCGAGAGGCCGGCGACGACGCCCGCGGCGGCGGCAGCGCCGAACGTCCCGCAGGTCGCGGTGACGTGGAAGCCGCGGTCGTAGTGGGCGTCCGGGTCGACGGCGCGGCCGACGGCGCAGGTGACGTCGTAGCCCGCCGCGATGCCCGCAAGCGCGCGCTCGGCGTCGGCGCCGTCGCGCTCGGCGACCGCGAGCGCCGCCGGGACCGTCGGCGCGCCGGGGTGGAGCGACGACTCGCGGTGGGTGTCGTCGAAGTCGAGGCTGTGGGCGTACGTGCCGTTGGCGAGGGCGGCGTCGGCGGCCGGGCGGCGCCGGCCCGTCCCGAGGTCGAGCGCCGCGTTCCCCCCGCCCGCGAGGCGCTCGACCGCCGCCCCGACCGCCGGGCTCGACGCCGCCACCGCCCGCCCCCCCAGCGCGACCCCGAGGGTGTCCAGCAGGTGCCGCTTCAGCCGGTCCCGGACCTCGGCCGGGAGGTCCGCGTACCGCACCGACAGGGCGTGATCCACGAGCGTCCCGGTGGCGGTCATGGCATGCCGATCCCGTCGGCGCCGATCCCGATAAGGGTTCTGCGGCGGACGACGGGGGTCGGCCCGGGACGGGGCGGACGGGGCGGACGGCGGGAACGGGTCGGCGGGGGCGGCGCGGACGGATCGGCCGGGGAGGAGCCCGGAACGAACGGCGCGGGGCGGGGGGAGGGGGGACGGCGGGACTCGGCACGGGGCGAGGCGGGCCGACCCGGGACTCACCCCTCGGCGCGCCGCGCCCGGATCCGCTCGCGCCAGACGTCGGGCACCGGCCTGGGCTCCCCGGCCCCGTCGACGGGGACCTGCACCGTCTCGGCGACCGCCGCCGGGCCGTCGGCGCCGTGGACCGCGTACGACATCGGGATGCTCGACTCGCCGACGTCCGGCACCGTCAGCCCGACCGAGACGGTCTCGCCGAGTTCGATCGGCGCGCGGAACTCGATCTCCAGGCTGACCAGCACCGTCGCCACCTCGTGGAGCGGCCGGCCGATCACGGCCTCGAAGTAGTCCGCCCGGGCCTGTTCGAGGTAGGTGGCGTAGACGGCGTTGTTGACGTGGCCCATCGAGTCGATGTCGCGGAAGCGCGTTCGGAGGTCGGTGACGAACTCGAACCGGTCGAGGTCGGCGTCGTCGGCCATGGCTCCCGACGGGGGCGCCGCGGACCTAAACCCGCCGGGCCCGTGTGGGGGGAGCGCCGCCCCCGCCGGGGCCGGACCGCGGGCGGAGGACCGCCGCGGTGCCGAACCCGCGGCCCCGCCGCGACCCCGAACGCGACGGGGGTCGGACCCCGGGCGGCCCGACGCCGGGAGCGGGCGCGTCCGCCGCGCTTATCCCGTCCGCCGGCGAGCGCCGGGCATGGACGTCATCCACGCGGCGCTGTGGGTCGATGACCTCGACGCGATGCTGTCGTTCTACGTGGACGGGGTGGGCCTCGACGAGCGCCGGTCGTTCGCGTTCCGCGGGACCGAGAACGTCTACGTCGGCGGGGACCACGGCGAGATCCAGTTCCGGCACGACCCCGACGGCGACCGCGGGCCCGTCGCCCCGGACCGCTCGACCGTCGACCACGTCGCCGTCGGCGTCGCGGACGTCGACCGGGCGTTCGCGGACCTGGTCGAGCGGACGGGGTGCCCGGTGGTCGAGGAGCCGATGACCGTCGAGCAGGCCGGCACGCGCGTGGCCTTCGTCGAGGACCCCGAGGGGTACGTGCTCGAACTGGTGGAGGAGGCGTGACCGTCGATCGAACCGTCGTGGTCGGCGCGGGGACGATGGGGCCGGGGCTCGCGGTCCAGTTCGCCCGCCACGGCCTGGCGGCGACCCTCGTCGACCACCGGGCGGCCAACCTCGACCGGGCCCGGGAGGCGGTCGCCGACGCCCTCGACTTCCTCGACGACGAGGGACTGCTCGCGGGCGACGCCGCCCCCGGCGCGATGGCCGACCGGATCGAATACACCCTGGACCTGGCCGGCGCGGCGGCGGACGCCGACCTGGTGCTGGAGTCGGTCAGCGAGGACCGCGACGCGAAGGCCGAGGTGATCCGGGCGGCCGCCGACGCCGCCCCGGACGACGCCGTCCTGGCGACCAACACGTCCGGCATCCCGATCACCGGGATCGGCGACCGCGTCCCCGACGCGGCCGACCGGATCGTGGGCTGTCACTGGTGGAACCCCCCGTACCTCCTGCCGCTGGTCGAGGTGGTCCGGGGCGCGGCGACGAGCGACCGGACGGTCGAGCGGACCCGGGCGTTCGTGTCGGCGGTCGACCGGGACCCGATCACCGTCGAGCGCGACGTCCCGGGCTTCGTCTGGAACCGGATCCAGTTCGCCGTCCTCCGTGAGGCGAGCCACATCGTCGAGGAGGGGATCGCCTCGCTGGCCGACGTCGAGCGGGCGGTCCGCGACGGCTACGCCCTGCGGACCGCCGCGGTCGGCCCCTTCGAGACGGCCGACCTCTCCTCGGTGTCGCTGTTCCGGTCGATCGCGGCCGACCTCTACCCCCACCTCTCGGACGCTGACGAACCCGCGGCCCTGTTCGACGACCTCGTCGACGAGGGTCGGGACGGGGTTGCGTCGGGCGCCGGCTTCCACGAGTACGCGGAGGACCCCGCCGCGGCCGTCCGGCGCCGCGACCGCCGGGTCGCGGCCATCCGGCGGGCCCGCGACGCGACCGAGGGGCGGGAGGACGCGAACCCGGCGCCGACCGACCGGAACGGGCGGCCGTGATCGGGGGGGTCCGGCGGACGTCATAACCCGCCGGGGCGGGCGCTCGCCGGAGGGTACCATCCGGGTGTGGGTTTCCACGAAGCACTTACCGGCGGCGGGCCTCCCGGGGGACGTGCGACGACGGTCGAACGCGCCAGGGGCCGTCCCCCTGGTGGTAGTGTCGGTGGTAGTGCTCGCCGCCGCCGCCCCCGTCGCCGTCGGCACGCACGCCGACGAGGTGGTCGTCGAGGGCACGGTGACCGGCGTGGACGGCGCGCCCGCCGACGGCGGCTTCGTCCTCGTCGGGGAGGACGCGACGCTGACGGGGTTCTCGCCGGACGAACTGCGCGCCCTCGCCCGCGACGACCCCCGGAACCTCACCGTCGTGGCGGTCGGGAACGACGGCCGCTTCGAGGCGACGGTCGACGCGCGGCGCGCGGAGGCCGCCGTCGCGGTGAGCGACGCGGGGATCAGCGAACTCGTGTACGTCCGCGGCGAGAACGCGACGCTGGATCTGCGGCTGTACGCGTATCGCCCCCAGATCGTCCACGCACACCTCGGTGCCGTGGCGGCCGACGAGCGGCGCGCGGAACTGTACGTCAACCTGGCCAACAGCGGCGACCGGACCGTCGAGAACCTCTCGGTCGGCATCGGTTCGCTCCCCGACGGCTGGTCGGTCGCCGCCGTCGAGACGGGCGGCACCTACCGGACGGCCGACCGGACGCTCGCGTGGCGGACGGTGCGGCCCGGGGGCACGGTCGAGGCGACGGTCGTCCTGGCGGTGCCGAACGGGACGGCCGTCGGGACGTACCGCGTCGGCCTGCGCGCCACCAGCGACACCCACCGCGTGCGCGTCGAGCCGGAGACGGTCGAGGTGCTGCCCGCGGACACGCCGCGGCCGACGACGATGCCGCCGGCGACCGAACGGCCGACCGGGGCTCCCCCGAGCACGCCGGGCGAGGGGGGGCACGGGACGACGGACGGATCGGGCGCCGGACTCGGGGCCGCGGCGGCGATCGCGGCCCTGGCGGCGCTGCTCGCGCTGGCGCTCCGGGGACCCTGATCCGGCCGGCGGGCCGCCCGCGGCGGGGACCGCGACGGGGAGTTTTAGGGCCGCGCTCGCCCACGGGCCGGACATGGATCCGACCGCGCGGGACGTGGGTGCGCCGCCCGACCCGGCGGACGCCGAGCGGCCGCGGCCGCTCGACCTCCGGTGGGTGGACGTCCACCAGCACACGGGCTCGCTCACCTGGAACGACCGCGAGCGGTTCGACCTGAGCGGCTGCGAGGCCGCGGTGATGATCGCCGCGGGCTACTACTGGACGCCGTACCGCCCCGTCGAGGCCGACGACGTGCGCTTCCTCTGGGACGACGCGCTCCGGCGCGCCCGGGCGTTCGACGCCCGCCACTTCTACGACCAGCGGGTCGCCGTCGGCGTCCACACCTGGTCCCGGGTCGAGGACGCCGCCGACCTGCTCGCGGTCCTCCCGGACTACTGCGCGCTCGACCGCGTCGTCGCCGTCGGGGAGACGGGGATCGAGGCCACCCACCACACGACGGCGTGGGGGCTCGACGAGCAGCGCGAGGTGGTGCGCGAGCAGTTCCACGTGGCCCGCGAGGCCGGCCTCCCGGTTCTGGTCCACACGCCGGGGTCGGACAAGGGCGACCTCGACCCGCGCCACGCCCACAGCTACGAGGAGGGCGACCGGAACTTCACCGACCCGCTGTTCGGGGACGACGAGGACGCGAAGGTGCGCGCGGTCGAGGAGGACCTCGCGCTCGCCGACGAGGCGGGCCTCGACGACCGGCAGGTGGTGATCGACCACGCGAGCCCGGCGGTCGCCGACCGGGTGCTGGGGGACACGGACTGCTGGCTGGCGTTCACGGTGAGCGCGCCGTGGCTCCGCGGGATCGACGCCCGGGACGTCGCGGCCGTCGTCGAGCGCCACGGGGCCGACCGGGTGCTGATCGACTCCGACCTGATCGGCGCGATGTCCCACGACCCGTTCGTCGTCCCGCGGACGGCGATGGACCTCCTCCGCCTCGGCGTCCCCCGCGAGGACGTGCGGGCGGTCGTGTACGGCAACCCGAAGCGGGTGCTCGGCAGGGACTGACCGCGCGGCGCCTACGGGGTCCGCCAGCGGACCACGGCGGCCGTCACCGCGAGCGCGACGACCAGGCCGAGGAAGGCGGCGCCGTAGCCCGCCCGGTCGGCCACGAAGCCGACGTAGGCCGGCCCCAGGCTCCCCGCCCCGATGTAGGTCGTGCGCGCCATCCCGAGGTCCGCGCCCATGCTCTCGTCGGGGAAGACGTCCATCAGGTGGGACTGCATCACGGGGGGAAAGCTCATCAGCCCGGCCGAGTAGACCAGCGTCGCGCCGATGAGGAGGACCCGGGATTCGGCGAGCAGGACGCCGGACAGCGCGAGCGCGCCGAGGACCATCACCCCGGCGGCGATCCGTCCCTTGCCCGCCCGGTCGCCCAGCCGTCCGGCCAGCGGCTTGACCGTCGCGCCGACCAGGAAGAGGCCCGCGAACCCGGTGCTGGCGAGCGCCGGCGAGAGCCCCTTCGCGGCCTGCAGGAAGGTCGGGAGGAAGCCGACGGTCGCCTGCCAGGCGAACGAGAAGCAGGCGTAGGCCGCCACCAGCCACCGGACGTCGGGGTCCGCGAGCAGGCGCCCGCCCGCGCCCCGGACGTCGAGGTCGACGGCCGCGAGGACGTACGGCTCGCGGGACAGGCGGCTCAGCGCGAGGACGGCCGCCGCGAGGACGACGACGACCGGGAGGAACGCGGCCCGCCAGGTCGCGACCGCGAGGACGACAACCGCGAGGCCGGCCGCCAGCCCCCCGCCCACGTCGCCCGAGGCGGTGTGGAGGCCGAACGCGCCGCCGCGCTTGGCGACGAAGTGGTCCGAGATCAGCGCCCGGGCCGCGGTCGGGTAGAGGCCCACGCCCAGGCCGACGACGGCGGTCCCGGCGACGAACACGGGGTAGGTCGGCGCGACCGCGACCAGCACGAAGCCAGCGCCCGCCAGCCCCATCCCGGCGGACAGCAGCGTCTTGCGCGAGAGCCGGTCCGAGAGCCGGCCGCTCGGATACTGGAGCAGCGCGTAACACGCCCACAGCGTCGAGAGCGCCACGCCGGCGGCGAACGAGGAGATGTCCAGGTCGGCGATGATCGCCGGGAGCAGCGGCGAGAGCACCAGCCGGCCGCCCTGGACGGTGAGCCAGCCGAGCGAGACGACCGCGAGCAGGCGCCCGCCGTAGCCGGCGACCAGCGACTCCTCGCCGGCCGCGTCCGCGGCGTCGGCCGCCGGCCCCGCCTCCCCCGGCTCCGGCTCTGGCTCCGGCCCCGGCTCCGGTGACACGCCCGGGCGACCGGCCCCGGCCCACTTTGACCCGTCGGTTCCGTCGCGGTCGGCACGAGCCACGGCGGTGCGATGGCGCGCCGGACGCGGCCGACGCGGCGACACGGCGGGCACGGCCCCCCGACCGGAAACGACTAAGGCCGCGCGGGGCGGTCGGTGGGGCATGACAGGGACAGGCGGCTTCCTCGACGGGGTCCGCGTCGTCGACCTGACGACGTTCGTCACCGGCGGGTTCGCGTCGCTGATGCTGGCCAACCAGGGCGCCGACGTCATCAAGGTCGAGCGCCCGGGCGTGGGCGACGACAACCGCTACTCGGGGCCGCCGTTCGTCCGCCCCGACGAGGGGTACGACGGCCCGGGGACGACCGCCGCCGACGAGGGCGAGTCGCCGTACTTCTGGACGGTCAACTACGACAAGCGGAGCGTCGAGTTCGACCTGAAGACCGACGAGGGCCACGCCGCGCTCCTGGACCTGGCGAGCGAGGCGGACGTGGTGATCGAGAACTTCCGGCCCGGCACCGCCGAACGGCTTGGGATCGCCTACGAGGACGTCCGCGAGGTGAACGAGGACGTCGTCTACTGCTCCATCTCGGCGTTCGGCGAGACGGGGCCGTGGGCCGAGCGCCCGGGCTACGACCTCCTCGTGCAGGGCACGAGCGGCATCATGTCCGTCACCGGCCCGGAGGACGGCGACCCCTGCAAGGTCGGCCTGCCACAGACCGACCTCATCACCGGGATGTGGGCGGCGTTTGGCATCACCGGCGCGCTCCTGCGCCGCGCCGAGACCGGCGAGGGCGACCGGGTCGAACTCGGGATGCACGACGCCGCGCTCCCCTGGCTCACCAAGCAGGCGGGCAAGGCGTTCGTCGGAGAGACGCCGGGGCGGATGGGGACCAAAGACCCCGTGCTCGCCCCCTACCAGGCGTTCCCCACGGCCGACGGCTACCTGGCGG
Source organism: Haloferacaceae archaeon (assembly GCA_042219485.1). GTDB lineage: Archaea > Halobacteriota > Halobacteria > Halobacteriales > Haloferacaceae > CAZMLQ01. The sequence goes on along the minus strand of JBDGPV010000064.1, from coordinate 16,798 downwards.
TGGGCTGTGCGAACCAGAAGCTCTGGGAGGAGCTCTGTTCGGCCATCGGCCGGCCGGAACTGGCCGACGACGACCGGTTCGCCTCCAACCCCGACCGGGTCGAGCACATGGACGAACTGGAGGCCGAACTGGCCGCGGTCTTCGAGGAGCGGCCGACCGACGAGTGGGTCGACCTGCTCGCCGCCGACCACGGCATCCCCGTCAGCCCGGTCAACACCGTCAACGAGGCGCTGGACAACGAGCAGACCGAGGCCCGGGGCGTGATCCGGGAACTCGATCACCCGACCGTCGGGACCGTTCCGGTCATCGAACACCCGCTGAACTTCCGAAACGTCGACCCCGGCTTCGACTCCCCGCCGCCGCTGCTCGGCGAGGACACCGAGGCGGTGCTCCGCGAACTCGGGTACGACGACGGTGACATCGCCACGCTCCGGGCGGCGGGCGCCATCCCGGACCGGTAGCCGCTACCGCCGGTCCCGACGGCGCTGCCGCCGTCATCCGCCGTCCTCCGTCGCCCGCGACGGGGACGCCGGCCTGCGGCCGCCGCGCGGGGCTCAGTCCGCCGCGCCGGCGCCGACCGCGTCGAACGCCTCGACGTTGTGGTCCATCCCGGCGCCGGTCGAGGCGACGTACGGGACGGCCGTTTCGTGGTGCGAGCCGTGCGAGCGCAAGTCGACGCCGTCGGTCGTCGCGTCGCCCTCGATGGGCCCGAAGACCGACTCGGGGGTCCCGAGGACGAGGTAGTCGCCGATCCGGTCGGGGGGGAGGCGGTAGCGCTCGGCGGCGGCGGCCGCCGGGTGGACGGCGTCGACGCCCGCCACGTCGGCCAGGAACGACGCGTCCGCGTCGGTGTAGACGTACGCCGCGCCGCCCAGGTTCCGGTGGTGGTAGGTGTGCCGGTCGCGGATCAGGCGCACCACCTCGGCCTCGATCCCCCGCTCGGCGAGGACGGCGTCGAGGTCGACCCGGCTGGTCTTCCGGCGCATGCCGTGGTCGGCGGTGGCGACGACCGGGCCGTAGTCCCGGAGGTCGCCCAGCCCCGCGTCGAGCGCCCGGACCCACTCGCTCGCCGCCCGCTCCCCGGGGGCGTGCTTGTGCGGCACCACGTCGGTCGTCGAGACGTACAGCAGGTCCGGGGCGCGGGTCCCGGCGACGTGGGCCGCGGCCGCGAGCAGCCAGGCGCTCGCGTCCCCGGAGTAGATGTCCGGGGCGGCCCCGACCGCCCGCTCCAGCGCCGACGGGGGGTCCTCGGCGCTCGCGGCGTAGTCGACCCCGCGGCCGACCAGCCGTTCGAGTTTCTCCTTCGTGACCAGCGCCGCGACGTCCGCGCCGGCCGCCGCCGCCCGCTCCAGGCGGGTCTCGCAGCGCAGGTACTCCGCGGCCTCCATGTAGACCGTCTCGTCGCGCTCGCGGTCGTAGTAGCTGTTGCCCGTGATGCCGTGGGTCTCGGGGAACGCGCCGGTGACGATGCCGACGTTGTTGACGTTCGTGAGCGAGGGGACCAGCCCCTCGCAGGTCCCGGCACGCCCCTCGTCGGCCAGCGCGTCCCAGGCGGGGGTGTCGGTCGCGTCGAGGTACGCCGGGTCGAAGCCGTCCAGGCAGGCGACGGTGCGGGTCACGTCACGGGCGCTCCCCGGACCGCGGCCGGTCCGTCTGATCGCAGTCTGCGGCGCATGCGGTCACGGTCGCCGGTCGGCCGGCCGGCGGGAAAAGGTGCGGGTCGGGGCGATCCCTTCGCCGCCGCCCGGGCGCGGGCGGCGCTATCGCGAGGGCGACGGGAGCGCGGGGACCGTCAGTCCTGGCTGGCCGACCCGCCGGAATCGCGGTTCCGGTTGGCGGCGCCGGGATCCGCGTCCAGGCCCTTGATGTTGACCACCCACTCCTGGGTCTGGTCGAACTCCTCCTTGTTCATCTCCTCGACCTTGTCGGCGGCCTTGCTGATCACGTAGCCGGCGAGCAGGGTGATGATCGCGAGGAGGAACAGGCCGCTGTTGCTCCCGCCCGGGATCTCGAGGACCGCCAGCGGCGGGACCACCACCAGCCCGGGCATCTGCCAGTCGATGTAGATCGCGGCCGCGAACATCACGCCGAAGAGCGCGAACATGGCCTTGGCGACCTGGTCCATCCGCTCGACCAGGGTGTTCTCCTGATAGGCGCTCCTGCCTGACATGGACGTCCGTAGGCAGTCGTTGGTGTATAAATGTGTGGGATCCGATCGGACCCCGGCGCGACGGGGCCCCTATGCGCGGGACGGCGTTACCGCGGCTCGTAGCGGCCGTTCTCGCGCAGGATGTTGTTCTGCTCCTCGGCGGCGATGCGGGTGGCCTCCTCGATGCTCGTGCCCTGCTGGAGGATGCGCTGGTGCATCTGCCGCGGGATCTCGAAGTTGATCCGGGAGCCGCCCTCGATGGCGGGCAGTTCCGTGATCTGGTAGTCCTGGACGACCGTCTGGGCGACGTTCCAGAACTTCTCGTGGAGTGACGTGGACGTAAACCAGTCGGCGTCCAGCGCGCTGGGGTCCGGCGGGACGAAGCCGACGTTCCGCGTGCGGCGGATCGCCTCCTGGCCGGTGGCGAACCAGTTGGTGAACTCCATGAACGCGTCGCGCTCGGCCTGGCTCGTGTAGGCCTCGGCGAACGGCACGAAGATCGGCACGAGCCCGTAGGCGGACTTCTGGCCGCCCGGCCCCGTGTTCGGGAGGCCCCACGTGTAGTTCTGCTCGTAGGTGTCCGCGCCGAGTTCGCCGCGGAAGCTCCCCCAGAGGTCGGCGACGTCCTGCACGTGGATCCCGCCGAGCTGGTCGTTCCAGATCAGCGTCGTCGCCTCCTCGTCGCCGTGGTTGATCGAGTTCGAGTGGAAGTACTGCGTGTCCTGGATGTTCCGGACCTGGAACCGGATGATCTCCCGGAACTCCTCGGTGTCGAGCAGCGAGTGGGTCGCCGCGTCGTTCAGCGTCCCCATCGTGCTGAGGCCCCACTGGCCGGAGTAGTGCGAGAGGAACTCCTCGTCGCCCTCCTTCATGCCGGTGGTATCCGGGAAGAACCCCTGATCGGGGTTGAACTTGTCGGACTGCTTCATCGGCTCGTAGACGTTCGACTCCATGTCCGACCAGCTGATCGCGCCCGCGTTCAGGTTGACGTCGTCCACGGAGAGGCCGGCGGCTTCCAGCCAGTTCTTCCGGTAGACGTTCATGTACTGGCGGATGCCGATCGGGATGTTGATGATGGCGCCCTCCTCGCCGGTCATCTGGGTGCCCCAGGACTGCTGGAGCTTCGAGACGCCATCGGCGAGGGCTTCCTGGACCGCGGACCCCTCGTACATGTCCTCGATGCGGAGGAGGTCGGCCGCCAGCATCGTGTCCTTCCGCGAGGCCATCTCCACGATGTGGGGGGCGCTGTCCGGCCCGGCCTGAACCGCCGAGCGGATCTTCTGGAACTGCCCCTCGTAGGGCACGCCGCGCAGTTCGATCTGGAAGTCGTTGAACTGCTCGTTGGCCCGCTGGGCCGCGTTCTCCCAGTACTTCTTGTTGGCCGGCTCGTCTGTCATGTTGCCCGACCAGAGCCGGAGCGTGACCGTGTCCATCTCCGACCCGGCGGTCGTGCCCTCCATGCCGCCGCCCTCGGTCGTCTCCATGCCGCCGCCTTCCGTCGTCTCTTCGCCGCCGCCGCCGCCGGAACAGCCGGCGAGGCCGGCGACCCCCGCGGCGCCCGCCGCCGCGATGAACCGCCGCCTGTTTATCGAGCTCCGCCGTCCGTCTTGGCTGCTGTCACCCGTCATGGTTGGAAAGTGTGCCTGACACTTGCAGGCAGCCACACGACACACACAGGGGAACATAGGGTAATATATTTTTGGGAAGAAAGCCGCGCCCGGGTCGGCGGATACCGCCCGATACGCCCCGGACAGCGGGATAGTGGTCGCATGTCAACCGCTCGGCACGTGGGCGCCGACCGGCCGACAGGACGGCTATCGCCCGGCGAGCGCGCGGATCCGGTCGGTCAGGAGTTCGCCGTCCTCGACGACCACCTCGTCGTCCAGGCGCACCGTGGGGTCGAGCACCAGGCCGTCGAGGTGGATGTCGCTCCGGACGGATCCGCCGAGGCTCTCGTTGTCCCCGACCGCGAAGTGGACGGTTCCCGCGAGCTTCTTGTCCTCGGCCAGGTTGCCGATCAGGCGGGCGTCGGGGTTGGTCCCGATGGCGAACTCCGCCATGTTGCCGGCGTGCTCGTCGGCGTCCTCGATGATCGCCCGGAGCCGGTCGGCGTCGGCGCCGCCCGTCACGCCGGTGACGTACCCCTCCTCGAAGGCGAGTTCGATCGGCTCGTCCAGCCGGCCGATGTTGTCCATCGAGTAGTCGATGACGACGGTGCCCTCGGCGGTGCCCTCGGCGGGCGAGGTGGGCGACTCGCCCGGCGGCAGCGTCGCGAAGCCGTAGTTGTCGTGGTAGTAGCCGTCCAGCGAGAACGCCGACCGGCCGGTCAGGTCCATCCACACGTCGGTGCCCGCGGGGCTCGTGACGTGGGCGGACTCGGCGGCGTCGAGGACGTCCCGCACCGCCGTCGTGGTCTCGCGCAGCGCCTCGAAGTCCGTGCTCATCCCGCCCTCGATCATCATCTCCTCGGTGACGCCGCGCAGGATGGCCGTGCGGGTGCCGCTCTCGGTGGCCGCCAGCCGCGCCCGGGTGTGCGTGATGGCGTGGGTCGTCGCCGTCAGCAGCACGTCCGAGGCCTCCATCGCCGCCGCGACCGTCTCGTTGGGCTCGTTGCCGTGCGAGTCGAGTTGGGGCATCACCAGCAGGTGGGCCTCGGCGCCGAGCCCCCGGGCGGCCGACGTGAGCGCCCGCCCCACGGTCACCTTGGTCGGGTCCGAGACGACCAGTACCTCCTCGTCCGGGGCCGTGTCCATCAGGTCCGCGACGACTCGCCGGGAGACCGCCGCGAGTTCCAGGTCGATCATCGTCACCCATCCGCGGCGCGGAAATGATAAGGTTTCGTATCGTCGGCCGGCGGCGCGGCCGGGCCGAACGGTCGGGCGGTCGGCCGAGCGACACGACGGGAAGAGGGCAGCGGCGTCAGCCCTTCAGGCCGGTGCCGGCGCTGAGCCCCTCGACCAGGTGCTTCTGGAGGTACATGTAGAGGATCACCGGGATGATCATCGTCAGGAAGGTCCCGGCGAGGATGTAGTGGAAGCTCTGGACGAAGAACTGCGACTGCAGGGAGAGCACCGCGACCGGGAGCGGCGTGTGCAGGTCGTCGTTCGCGACCAGGAAGGCGATCAGGAAGTTGTGCCACGCCAGCAGGAACGCGAGCATGAACACGCTGGCGATCGCCGGCCGCGAGAGCGGCAGGATCACGCGGTAGAACGACCCGAACTTCGTGCAGCCGTCCACCCGCGCGGACTCCTCCAGGTTGTCCGGCAGGTCCTCGAAGAAGCCCCGCAACAGCCAGATGTTGTACGGGAGGGTGAAGGAGGTGAACGCGACGACCAGCCCGATGTAGGTGTTCAGCATCGACATCTTGTTCAGCAGCAGGAAGATCGGGATGGCGATCAGCGCCCGGGGGAACATGAAGCCGATGATGCTCAGGACGAACAGCTTGTTCTTGTGGGGGAACTCGAGGCGGGCGAACGCGTACGCCGCCGTGATCGCCAGCGCCGTCGCCAGCGCCGCCGTCCCGAACGAGGCGACGAAGGACGCGAACGTGAACTTGACGAACGGGAACGCGTCCCACATCGTGTACCAGGCGTTCTGTGCCGGCGGGGCGGGCTGGAAGGTGACCCACGGGATGCCGGCGACCGACGTGAAGATCTGCCCCGGCGTTTTCAGCGAGTTGACGAACGTGAAGTACAGCGGCGTGACACAGAAGACCATCACGAGCACGAGGCCGACGTACTTCGCGATGGGCTTGATGTTCTCCTCCCAGTTGAAGTAGCCGAGGAACCCGGCCTTGTCCTGTTCGGCGATCTCGAAGGTGTCGGATTCGGTTGCCATCTCAGTCCTCCGTCTCCAGCTTGATCCACATGGCGATCAGCGGCACGAGCACGGTCACGAACATCACGCCGAGCGCCGCGGTGCGGCCCAGGTTCTCCCGGAAGCCGCTGGACGCCTTGAACATCAGCATCGCGAGGAAGGAGGTGTAGTTGACCGGGCCGCCGCGGGTCATCGCGTACGGGATCTCGAGCTTCCCGACCGTGAACACCGTCCGGATCATCACGACGGTCACGATGACCGTGCTGAGGTGGGGCAGGGTGATGTGGCGGAACCGCTGGATCGGGCCGGCGCCGTCGACCTTCGCGATCTCGTAGAGGTCGCTCGGGATCGACTGGAGGCCCGCGAGGATGATGATGAACATGAACCCGAAGTCACGCCACACCTTCGCGAAGACGATGGCCCAGAACGCCCACGGCGTGTTCGACGTGAGGCCCCCGGAGTCGGGGACGTTGATGCCGAGGAAGCCGAGCAGGTCCTCGAAGATGAAGACGAACAGCTGGTAGATGACCCCGTACGAGCGGGCGTCGGACATGACCGCGAACACCAGCCCGGCCAGCACCGTCGGGCTGGCGTACCCGGTCAGGGCGAACCCGCGCCAGAACCACCGGCCGGGGAAGTCCTCGTTGAGCACCAGCGCGACCGACAGCGCGACGATCAGGTCCAGCGGCACGACGACGAACTCGTAGAGGATCGTCTGCTTGATGCTGAAGTACAGCAGGTTCGAGCCCGCGCCGGTCAGCCAGTACTCGTAGTGTCCGAGCCCGACCCACGGGTTGGGCTCGTTCAGCGAGATGGTGTACTCGTGGAAGCTGAGGAAGAGCCCGTCCTGGAGCATCGGCCAGAAGAGGATGACCGAGAGCAGGGTGAACGTCGGGAGGATGAAGAGGAACCCCTGCAGGGAGGCGTAGTCGTCGAGGATCCGGGCGAACGTGCCGCGATCGGAACCGAGTTCCTCTGCGGTCGGGGCGGCCATGCTCAGTCGTCACCCCCGGCGCGCACGACGTCCTGCTCGTCCTCGTCCTCGAGGAACTCGAGGCTCTCGGCGTCCTCGACCACGTTCATCCACTTCGCGGCCTTCGCGCCCTCGGGCTCGAAGAAGTGGGCGTGGGGCCACTGGAACTCGATGCCGACCTGCTGGCCCTCGTCGACCTGGGAGGTGGCGGGCTCGACCAGCTTGTACCGCTCGCCGTCGATCTGGAAGTAGACGATCTTGGTGTTGCCCAGCGGCTCGATGACCTCGACCTCGACGTCGAACAGCCCCTCGCCGGCGCCGGTGACGCTCATGTGCTCGGGGCGGATGCCGATCACGGTCCGGTCGTCGATCTCCGAGGCCGAGAGGGCGTCGTTCAGGTCGGCCGGCAGTTCCTTCTCGAAGGTGTCGTTGTGGACCGACGAGCCGTCGTAGTCGGCGACGAAGAAGTTGATCGACGGGCTGCCGATGAAGTCCGCGACGAAGATGCTCGCCGGGTCGTGGTAGATGACCTCCGGCTCGGCCACCTGCTCGATCCGCCCGGCGTTCATCACGACGATGCGGTCGCCCATCGTCATCGCCTCCTCCTGGTCGTGGGTGACGAACACCGTCGCCACGCCCAGCTCCTTCTGGAGCTCCTGGATCTCGGTGCGCATCACGGCCCGGAGCTTGGCGTCCAGGTTCGACAGCGGCTCGTCGAGCAGGAACAGCGTCGGGTCGCGGACGATCGACCGGCCGAGCGCCACCCGCTGTTGCTGCCCGCCCGACAGCTCCGTGGGGTACCGGTCGAGCAGGTCGCCGATCTCCATGATGTCGGCCGCCCACCGGACCTGCTCGTCGATCTTCTGCCGGCTGGCCCCCCGCATCTTCAGCCCGAAGGCCATGTTCTCGTAGACCGTCATCGAGGGGTACAGCGCGTAGTTCTGGAACACCATCGAGATCCGGCGGTCCTTCGGGGGGAGCTCGGTGACGTCGACGTCGTCGAAGTAGATCCGCCCCGAGGTCGGTTTCTCCAGCCCCGCGATCGTCCGCAGCGTCGTCGACTTCCCGCAGCCCGACGGGCCGACGAGGACGATCAGTTCGCCCTCCTCGATCGTGAGGCTGATACCGTCGACGGCGACCACCTGGCCGTTGTTGAACGTCTTCCGAACCTCGTCGAGTTTCGCGCGAACCATTACCGGCCACCCTCCTCCTGGGAGAGCGTGTCGATCGAGTCCTTGAACGCCTCGCTCTGGATGCGCTCCAGGTTCTCCGGCACGCCGACGCCGAACCGGCTCCGGAGGAACTTGGCGATCGCCGGGACGATCAGGATCGAGCCGGTGATCATCGAGATGATCACGACCGAGCCGTCTACGGTGCCCGCGATGCCGACCGGCCCCTCCAGCCAGAAGTACGCCGGGACACAGAGCACGACGTACACGAGCGTGCCGAGCACGTACTCCTCGTCCAGGAGGTAGTCGATTATCGCGGACGATCCGGATGTTGGTTCGCCTGACATGCGTAAAACACGCGCACTCGGAGTTTATAAATTTGTCCTGAACGATTTGCTTAAACCGGACGCGGCGCCGCGAAACCGTGAAATATAGGCCGTATGGCCCGCAGTACGGCCCATGAGGCTCCGCGCCGCGACGGCCACGCACCTCCGGATCCCGCTCCGGTCGACCTACAGCGCGTCGGTCCACGAGGACCTCTCGACGATGGAATCGGCCCTGGTCGTGCTCGAAACCCCCGACGGCGCGCGCGGCATCGGGACGGCCGACCCCTCGCCCGGCTACTCCCGCCAGACCGCGACCGCCATCGTGGACGACCTCGACCGGGTCCTCCCGGGCCTGGTCGACGACCCGCCGGCGACGCTGTCGGCCCTCCGGGACCGGCTGGCCGCCCGCGACGCCGGTCCCAACGCCGCGCTGGCGGCCGAGACCGCGTACCTCGACCTCCACGGGCGGCTCCACGGGCTCGCGGTCGCGGACTACTTCGGCGGCGCCCGGCGGCGGACGGAGCCGCTGAACGCCTGGGTCGGCATCGACGACCCGGAGGCGATGGCCGACGAGGTCGCGGACTGGCACGACCGGGGGTTCGAGTCGTGCAAGCTGAAGCTCTCGGGCGACGCCGACCGGGACGTCGAGCGGGTCCGGGCCGTCCTCGACCGCCTCGGCGACCGGATGGCGGTCCGGGCCGACGCCAACGGCGCGTTCGCCCCCGACGACGCCCTCGCCGTCGCCCGGGCCCTGGAGGGGTCGGGGCTGGTCCACCTCGAACAGCCCGTGCCCGCGGACGACCTCGACGCGCTGGCCCGCGTGACCGCCGCGACCGACCTGCCGATCATGGCCGACGAGCCGGTCACCGACCGGCGGCGCCTGTTCGCGATCCTGCAGCGGGGGGCCGCCGACCGGGTGAAGCTCAAGACCCTCCGGCTCGGCGGCCTGCGGGCCTGCGAGGCGGCGATCGGGATCGCCAACGCGGCGGGGGTCGCGCCGGTGATCGGCCACGGGTTCTGCCTGTCGCCGGCCGGCGCCGCCGAGATCGGGCTGGTCGCCACCCACGAGGCGGACGACGTGTTCCGGCCCGTCGAGTCGGTCGGCCCGCTCAAGGCCGTCGAGGAACCCTTCGAGCCGCGCCTGGCGATGGACGACGGGCGCGTCCGCCTCCCCGACGGCCCGGGACACGGGGTTCGGCTGGACGACGACGCGCTCGACAGGTTCGCGGTCTAGACCCGCGTCGCCTCCAGCAGGGGATCGACCGCGTCGAGGCCGGCCAGGTCCCGACAGGCCCCCGTCAGGCGGTCGACCTGGTCCTCGGTCAGGTACGGCCGGACGAGGTCGCGCACCTTCCGGTCGAGGCGCTCGTCGCTCATCCGGTTGCGGAAGTGGCCCGGCGGCGTATCGATCCGGCGCTCGTGGGTCGCCCCGTCGACCGTCACCCGGACGACGTGGGGGATCTCGCCCGGGTTCGCCCGGCGGGCGGCCTGGAGGTCCTCGTCCACGGCCACCGACACCCGTTCCATCACCCCGTGGACGCGCGGGTCGTCGAGGCGGTCGGGCGCGTACTGCCGGGGGGTGACCGCGCGGTCGACGGCCGCGACCGCGAGCGTGTACGGCAGGCTGTGGTCGGCCGCCTCCCTGGTCAGGTCGCGGGCGCGCTTCGCCTCGCCGGCCAGCACCTGCGCGGCCTGGTCGAACGTCCTGACCTCGATCGCCTCGACGTCGTCGGGGTCGGTCACGCCCGCCTCTTCGAGGATGCCGAGCAGCGCCTCGATGGGGGCCATCATGAAGTAGCCACACGCGTAGGGCTTGAGGTTCGAGCGCGGGAGCCGGAACGGGGCGCCGTCGCGGCCGCCCAGCGCCTCGAACCGCACCGGCTCCCCGGTGACGGCGGCCTCGAACCCGCCCTCGCCGGCGATCGCGTCGGGCGGGCCGGTGATCCCCTCGCGGGCCATCTGGCAGGCCTGGACGGCGCTGTGGGTGACGTACGGGTGCGCGATCCCCTTCCACATCCGCACGTCGCCCAGCCGCGCGGCCAGCAGCGCGTTCGCGGAGGTGACGGCGATGCCGATCGCGTCCCGGATCGCCGCCCGGTCGAGGCCCAGCAGGCGACCGACCGCCGCCGCGGTGGACATCGTCCCCCACGTCACGTAGTCGAACCCCCGGTCCCAGGCCAGGCCCGTGTCGACGCCGCGGCACTCGATCTCGTAGGCCAGCACGACCGCCGCGAGCAGGTCGGCGCCGGACGCCCCCTCGCTCTCGGCGACCGCCAGCAGCCCAGGGACGTGGTCGCTCGGGTGACAGACCGAGTCGCCGGAGAGATAGCAGTCGTTGAAATCGAGGTACCGGACCATCGTCCCGTTGACCAGCGCGGCGTACTCCGGGGCCACGGTCCGGTCGGTCCCGAGGAGCGTCGCCTCGCTCGCGGCGCCGCGGTCGCCGTAGGCCGCCCGGAGGCGCTTGACCGGGTCGGCGGCGTAGGCCCCGACCGAGCAGGCGAGCGAGTCGAGCACGAACCGGCCGGCCAGGTCGCGGACCTCGTCGTCGACCGCCGCGGGGTCGAACCCGTGTGCGTAGCCGGCGAGGCGGTCGGTCGTGACGCGGATGCCGTCTCCGTCCGATCCCATGCCCCCGCCCGCGGGGGGGCGGACAATAAGCTTCCGTGTCCGTGCCCGGGTCCGGGCGCCCCCTAGAAGAACGTGAACTCGCCGCCCTCGACGACGGTCTCGCCGTCGAGTTCTAACGTCGGCTCGGCCATCATCGCGTCGAAGTGGACCGGCGCCCGCGTCGTGCCGCCGAGGTTCGAGGAGGTGCCGATGCCGACGTGGACGTTGCCGTACCGGCCGTGGTCGTTCGAGAACCAGCCGTTGAACTCCTCGCACTCGGGGTTCATCCCGACGGCCAGCTGGGCGATGTTGTAGACCGCCGGGTCGTCGTGCTCGGCCCACACCCGGGCGATCCTGTCCGCGGCCCGCCCGCCCCGCACGTCGGTCACGGCGCCGTCGGCCATCTCCATCTCGACCGGCTCCTCCAGCACCCCGATGTCGAGGTTCGGGATCGCGCCGTCGAACACGACCGTCCCCTCGGCGGTCCCCTCGACCGGGGAGACGTTGGCCTCGATGTGGACCAGGGCGGTGAACTCGCCCGGCTCGTCGGCGATGCCCGAGTGGGCGTTGCCCTCCCGGCCCGCCAGGCCGAACCGCACGTCGGTGCCCTGCGGGGAGGTGACGCGGGCCTCGTCGGCCTCGGTGAACTTCCGGGCCATCTCCTCGCAGTGGGGGCGCATCCCCTCGTAATCGGCGTACAGCCCCCCGCGGACCAGCTGTTCGGGCGTGAACTTCACCATCGAGAGCACCCGCGCGCCGGCCTCCATGGCCTCGGCGACGGCCTGGCTGTGCGTGATCGACCGGTGGACCGGCGTGATGACCACGTCGGCCTCGGGCATGGCGGCCGCGACCGTCGGCTCGGGCTCGTTGCCGTCGTACTCGCGGGGGTCCATCGCCGCGAGCGAGACGTTCGCGCCGCGCTCGCGGGCCGCGGCGGCGACCCGTTCGGCCACGTCCGCCACCGCCCAGTCGGTGACCACGAGGACGTCCTCCCCCGGATCGACCGCCGCGCACGTCTCGACGACGATGCTCGCGCCCGTCATCTCGCGGACCGAGTCCATACCCCCCGGACGGGCGGCGGTCCCCTTAGGTGCGTCGCGTCGGTCCCGATACCGCGCGGACCCGCGGGAGCGGCGACAAGCGCAGGACGCGCGGACCCGCGGGAGCGGCGACAATCCACCGCGGGCGCGCGACAGAACTATTCGCCGCCGTCGATGCGCCGGATGTGGCCGCTGCACTCCGGGCAGACCCGGTGTACCGACCGGAACCGCTCGCCGCAGACGAGACACCGATAGCGGGGGTCCCCCTGCTCCTCCGACGACCGGCCGCGCTTCCCGTAGTCGACGATGTGGGGACTGATGATGCCCATGGGGACCATTGCGTCCGGGCGAGTAAAAAGCCCCCGCGACGTCGCCCGCCCGGGGCGTGCCGACCGCCGGTCGGGGCGGACGGCGACCCCCGTCCCGGACCGGCGATCCGACCCTACCGGAAAGGGTTGCCCCGGGGACAAGGCCTCTACCCGTCCCGCCGCAGGTACCGGCGAGATGGCGAGCCAGGCCTCCACGCCGCGCAGCGTCGACGACGCGGCGGTCGTCGACACGGACATCCACCTCTCGGTGTCGCCCGACGAGGTCGCCGCGTACTGCGACGAGCCGTACCGCTCGCACATGGTCAACAAGGGCTACGCGCCCCTGCCGGCCAGCGGGTGGGACCGGAACCTCCGCGGGAAGATCGAGGACTACTCGGTGAAATCCCCCGAGGACGTCCAGGGGCGGCTCTGCGAGGAGTTCGGCGTCGACTACCCGATCCTCAACCCCACGTCGAAGCTCCCCCGCCTGCCCCAGAGCGACCTCGCGGTCCACCTGATGTCGGCGTACAACGACCTGATGGTCGATCGGTACCTCGACGAGTACGACCACTTCCGGGGGCTGCTCGCGCTCGCGACCCAGAAGCCGGCGAAGGCGGCCGAGGAGATCGACCGCCTCGGCGACGAGGACGGGGTCGTCGGCGTCTACCTCGCCACGACCGGGCCCGACAAGCCGCTGGGCGACCCGCGGTACGATCCCATCTACCGCGCCTGCGAGGACAACGGCCTCCACGTCGCCTTCCACGGCAGCGGCGGCGCGTTCATGTTCGACTTCCCAAAGCAGAACCAGGGGTTCGAGCAGTTCATCAACGTCCACACGATGGCCCACGTCTGGAGCCAGATGATGACGCTGGGGAGCGTGATCGTCCAGGGGCTCCCGGAGAAGTTCCCCGACCTCAACGTGACCTTCCTCGAGGCGGGGCTGGCGTGGGTCCCGATGATGATGTTCCGGCTGAACAAGGAGTACTCGATCCGGCGCAGCGAGGCGCCGCTGCTGGAGCGCAGCCCCGAGTCGTACGTCCGGGAGTTCTACTTCTCCAGCCAGCCGATCGGCGAGTCCGACGACCCGGACGACATGCGTCGGATCATCGAGGTCCTCGGGCCGGACTCGATCGTCTTCTCCTCGGACTACCCCCACTGGGACTTCGATCACCCCGAGGCGCTCGACCGGTACCTCCGGGAGACGTTCGACGAGGACCAGCGCCGGAAGGTGCTCTCGGAGAACGCGATCGAGGCGTTCGACCTCGACGTATGAGCGAGCACGTCGTCTGCGGGGCGGACGAACTCGACGCCGGTGAGCGGCTCCTCGTCCAGATCGAGGGGCGCGAGATCGGGGTGTTCAACCTCGACGGCGAGTACCGCGCCTACGCCAACTGGTGTGCCCACCAGGCCGGGCCCATCTGCGAGGGGTCGGTCACCGGCACCTGGGTGGCCGAGTTCGACCGCGAGGCCCTCGACACCCGGATGGAGTACTGCCGCGAGGGGGAGATCCTCAACTGCCCCTGGCACGGCTGGGAGTACGACGTGGAGACGGGCGACTGCCTCTCACGGGAGGGGGTCGCGCTGCCGAGCTATCCCGTCGAGGTCCGGGACGGCGAGGTCGTCGTCACGCTCTGAGGGCGGCGCCCCCGGCCGCGCGCGGTCACCGGCCGTCCGGCCCGTCCGGGTCCCCCCCGGCGGCCGCCCGGACGCGGCGCTCGAAGGGCCCGGGATCGATCTCGTAGACCGTGTTGCCGGCGTCGTCGCGCCGGCGCCCGACGGTCAGGGCGGGGTCGCCGTCGACGCGGACCGTCCAGTCGTCGCCGTGTCGGGGGTCGACGGCCACGAACCTGATCCCGACGCCAAGCTCCGCCTCCAGCGGCTCGACCACCTCGTGGGTGTACGTGCCGTCGGCGAACCGCGGCGGCTCGTAGGCGGGGAGGTCGAGCGACGCACGGATCCGCTCGTTCTCCCGCCACCAGTCCGGCTTCCCGGTCACGCCCGCCCGTCGGCGATCCGGCGGCTTAGTTCTGTCCGCGGCGGGCGGCGGACCGGCGCCGGGTGTCAGCCGTCGGGCGCCGAGCGCCGGTCCTCGAACCGGTCGAGCGCGAACGGCGCCGGATCGACCGGGGGCTCCCGGTCGGTCGCGAGCGCGGCCGCCAGTTCGCCCACCACCGGGGCGGTCTTGAACCCGTGCCCGGAGCCGCCGACGGCGACGACGGCGTTGGGCCGGCCGGGGAGCCGGTCGATCACGTAGTCGCCGTCCGGCGAGTGCGAGAGGAGGCAGGCCGTCAGGTCCATCGTCGGCCCCGCGCCGGCGGGCATGTGGCGCTCGACGAACGCGCGCGCGGTCCGCTCCTCGCCGGGGTCCGGCCGCCGGTCGAGCGCGTCCGGGTCGACCCCGAGCCGTCCGGCGGTCGTGTCGCCGACCTTGACCCCCGGCACGCGGTGGGCGGGGAGGCCGTAGAAGTGCCGCCCGTCGGCGGTATCGGCGACGAACACGGGGAACGACGCCGGCTCGAACGCCCCGGGGTCGGCCGGCCGGAACCGGCAGACGACGTGGCGCTCGGGGGTCAGCAGCCCGTCGAGTTCGGGCACCCGGTCGGCCGCCCACGCCCCCGCCGCGATCACGACGGCGTCGGCGACGTGGACCCCGCGCTCGGTTCGGACGCGGACCCGGTCCCCGTCGGCCGTCCAGTCCAGCACCGCCTCCCGGGCGCGCACCTCGGCGCCGTCGGCCATGGCCGCCTCGACGAGGCCGACCAGGCACCGCTCGGCGTCGAGGAGCGCGCCGTCGGGCTGGTGGACCGCCCGGAGCCCCGGGGGCAGGTCGTACGCGGGAAACCGGCGGTTCACCGCCTCGGCGTCGAGGACCTCGTGGTCGATGTCGTGGGCGCGGCAGGTCTCCCGGGCGCCCGCGAACGTCCGGCTGTCGGGCGGGCCGATGGCGAGCGAGCCGGTGGTGCGGAGGAGCCGCTCGTCCCGGCGGTCGCCCAGCGCCGCCCACCGGTCGTACGAGCGCCGGAGCATCGGGACGTACGTCGCCCCCTCGTGGTAGGCCAGCCGGATGATCCGGCTCGGCCCGTGCGAGGACGAGCGCGGGTTGGGGATGCCGTCCCGCTCGAGGCCGAGCACCGCGTACCCGTCCCGGGCGAGGGCGCGGGCCGTCGCGCTCCCGACGACGCCCATCCCGACGACCACGACGTCGTGGCGTTCCATCCCGTGGGGGGTCGGCCCGTCGGGACAAGCGCCTTTCGCCACCCCCCGCCGTCTCCGGTCGCCCCCCGGCCCCCGTCCGTCCCGTCTTCCGCCCCGTCGGTCGTCCCCCGGCCCCCGTCCGTCCCGTCGGTCGCATCCCGGCGCTCCCGCCTTCCGCCCCCCGCCTCCGGTCGGAGCGCCGCGCCGATCGGGCGCCGCGGCCGGAGCTGAGTCCGGGGGCCGGTCCCGACCGCGCCGGTCCGACGGGAGTCAGTCCGCCCGGTCGGGTCCGAGCGCGAGCGACCCGACGGCCATCTCGACGCCCGGGCTGTACCCGAGGATCGGGTCGCCCGTCGGCGCCGGCAGGTCGGCGGCCGCGAACAGGCCGTCCGGGCGGACCGTCGCGTCGACGGGGCGGAGCGGCCAGGGATCGCGCTCGATGCTCCCGACCCGGACCGCGTGCCCGTCCGCCCCGCCGGGGGCGGCGGGACGGTCGCCCGAGAGCGCCCGCGCCGCGTCCGACCGCGGGTCCTCGCCCGCGGGCACGTAGTAGCGGTCGCGTTCGACGCAGAACGCCGCGAGCGTCCCGGGGTCGGCGGTCGCGGCGGCGCCGGTCGGCCGGTACCGCGCCGCGAACCGCGCCGGCGGCGGTCCCCGTCGGCGGCTCCGGAAGACGAGCGCGCCGTCCCTGCGGTCGAGCCGCACCCGGGCGTGGCGGAACGGGAGGCCGAACAGCCGGCGGCCGACCGCGGCCGGGAGCCGGCCGCCGGCGTCCAGCGAGAGGAAGTACACGCCGGGGTCGCCGTCGAGGGCGACGTAGGTCCGGAGGTTGAGCTGTGGGAACCGGCGCCGGAGCGGGGCGGGGAGGGCCGCGGACCCGGGCGAGACGCGGTTCTCCAGGGCGAGGGCGCTCACCCACGCCGAGCCGTCGAACGTCTCCGGGACGAGCGGGTCGGGCACCCGCTCGGCGAGCGCGTCCGGGTCGACGGGCCAGTGGACGAACAGGGCGTCGCGGACCGTCACCGTGATCATGCGGCGCCGTTCGGGCGGGCCGGCCTTGGCTCCCCGGGGTCCGCGCCGCCTACCCGTCCCCGGGCGGGGAGAGGTTCCGGTCGAACTCCGCGACGGTCTCGACGCCGTCCGGGACCTCCCGGCACAGCCGGCGGTCCTCCCGGTTGTCCGGCAGCGGTCCCGGCTCGTCGGCGACGGGCT
>JBDGPV010000042.1:0-31189 GCA_042219485.1 Haloferacaceae archaeon | reverse complement strand
GGACGCACCTGTTCTGGTTCTTCGGCCACCCCGAGGTGTACATCGTCTTCTTCCCGGCGCTGGGCGTGATGGCCGAGACGTTCCAGACGTTCACCGGGCGCCGGATCGTCGGGCGCAAGTGGTTCGTGGCGTCGATGGTGCTCGTGGCGCTCCAGAGCTTCGTGGTCTGGATGCACCACATGTTCCTCACGGCGATCAACCTCGAGATCAAGACCCTGTTCATGATCACCACCATCGGCATCTCGCTGCCCTTCGACCTGATGGTGTTCGCGCTCATCTACACGATGCTCAAGGGGCGCATCCGCTTCACCACCCCCTTCCTCTTCTCCTTTGGCGCGCTCCTCCTGTTCATCGTCGGGGGCATCACGGGGGTCTTCCTCGGCGCCGTCGTCCTCGACTACGAGTTCCGCGGCACCTACTGGGTCGTGGCGCACTTCCACTACGTGATGGTCGGCGGGATCACGGCGCTGATCGGCGGCCTCTACTACTGGTTCCCGAAGATGACGGGCCGGATGTACGACGCCTTCCTCGGGAAGCTCCACTTCGCGCTGTACTTCGTCGGGTTCAACCTGCTGTACTTCCCGCTGTTCGTCGCCTGGGAGACGCCCCGCCGGGTGTTCAACTACCCCGACGGCCTGGCGCCGTGGCACAAGCTCGCCACCATCGGCGGGTTCGTCCTCGCGCTCTCGTTCGTCGTGATGTTCTACAACCTCACCAAGAGCGCGTTCGCGGGCGAGCCGGCCGACGACAACCCCTGGCGGTACGCGACCACCGCCGAGTGGGCGGTTTCCTCGCCCCCGCCGCTGGAGAACTTCCCCGGGATCCCGACCTACGCCGACGGCAAACTCGCCTTCCGCTCGGAGGCGGCCGCGGGCGCCGAGACCGACGGGGGCGTCGCGACGGCCGAGACGGCCCTGGCGGAACACGAACCCGGCGCCGACGCCCACGCCGAGGAGGGGGGCGCGGACCACGCGAGCATCTGGCCGTTCGCCCTCGGCGTCGGCTCGCTGCTCACGTTCATCGGGCTCTCCGGCCTCAACGGCGCCTCCTTCCCGTCCGGGACGATGGGCGCGGTCTACCTGACCTCCGCGGCGGTCGGCGGTGCCGTCTCGCTCGGGTCGCTGATCGCCTGGGGGCTCGAACCCTTCGCCTCGCCCGCGGGCGGCGTCGGGGAGGCGTGGCCCTTCGCCGGCATCGAGAACGGCAAGGTGGGGATGTGGATCTTCCTCGCCTCCGACGTGGTGCTGTTCGGCGGATTCATCGGCGCCTACGTCTTCACGCGGGTCGCGTACCCCGGCGGCTGGCAGGAGTGGCCGACCATCGTCGAGAACGTCGTTCCCGGCCTGGTCAACACGTACCTCCTGCTCACCAGTAGCTTCACCGTCGTCCTCGCGCTGGTGGCGGCGCGCAAGGAGAGCCGGTGGGGCGTGGTCGCCAGCCTCGTGACGACGTTCGTCCTCGGGGCCGGGTTCCTCGCGAACAAGGCCATCGAGTGGCAGCACCTCTTCCACGAGGGCCACTGGCTCTCGACGGACGTCCAGTCCTCGACGTTCTTCCTCACCACGGGGCTCCACGGCGCCCACGTCCTCGCGGGGCTGCTGATCACCCTGTTCCTCATCGTCCGGGCGTGGCGGGGGGCCTACCTCGAGGACGACACGACCCTCGAGTACTTCGGGCTGTACTGGCACTTCGTGGACATCGTGTGGCTGTTCCTGTTCCCGCTGTTCTACATCCTGTGAGGTGATCGAGACATGGTATCAACCAAAACGTACGCGGCGATATTCGTGGTCCTGATGGCGAGTTCGACGACCCAGGTGGCCCTGGAGTTCGCGGGGTACGTCGAGACCGCGTACTGGGCGGCCTTCGGCGCGATCATCGTGCTCTCGACGTTCAAGGCCCTGCTGGTCGCGGGCTACTTCCAGCACCTCCGGTTCGAACCCCGGTCGCTCACCTACCTGGTGAGCATCGGCCTCGCGGCGGCGCTGGCGCTGACGCTGGCGGCGTCGTACTCCATCCTGTAGTGCGCGGGGCCGGCGGCCGTCGGGCCGCCCCCGCGGTTCGGGGCGCCCAGTGGTCCCCGCCCCGCGGCCGCGGACCGTCCGATTCAAACCCGTCCGGCCGCTCGCCGGCGTATGGACGAACGCGGCGAGGGCGACGTCGGTGCCGGCGTCGGGACCGACTCCGGCTCCGGTTCCGACGCGAACGCGGACGCGGACGCGGGCGGCCGGCGTCCCTCCCGGACGGCGGTCGCCTACGCCCTCTTCCTCTCGGTGCCGGTCGCCGTCGGCGTCTGGGGGGCGCTGCTGCGCGGCACCGGACGGGGACCGCTCGCACCGGTGGTGATCGGTCCGAGCGTCGGCGCCGCGCTGCTGGTCTCGCTGCTGGTGCTGGCCGGCGCGACCGGCGGTACCCCGGACCCGGACCGACGCGGGCCGGGGAACGGCTGAGGGCGGCGGCCGACTGCGGGGCGCGCCCGCACCCGCGCTCGCGGTCCCGCGCGAACGCGAACCGTTTAATTACTCCCGGCCGGTACCCGCGCCCATGAGCAGCCTGCTCTCGCTCCCGCTGTGGGTCGCCGGGATCGTCGCCGTCGTCGGACTGCCGGCCGTCGGGATCGCACTGCGCGCCCGCGGCCGTCCGGAACTGCTCCGCGGCCCGACCGTGGTCGGCGCCGGGGTGGTGGCGATCGTCGGGGGATTGGCCCTGGTCATCTACGCGGAGGCCGCCGGCGCCCCGACGCTCCTGGGCGGCGGCATCCTCGGCTTCGCCGGCGTCGGCGTCCTCACCGGCGCCATCGCGGCGCTGCCCGACCCCGAGGGCGCCGAGGGCGGCCACTGATCGCGGCCCGCCGTTCTCGCTCGTTCCGTCCGGAACCGGGTCGAACCGCCCCGCTCTCCGGTTCGCGCGGGCGTCGCCCGGGAGCCGACGAGTCGACGAGCCGACGAGCGGCGGCCGTCGGGCTGCGGGCGGCGCGGCGCCGACTCACTCGCCGGGCCGGAGGGCGAGCAGGGTCGCCGCGACGACGAAGACGGCCGTCGAGATGTCGATGGAGAACGCGGTCGCGGCCGAGAGCAGCCCCGTCCCGCCCGCGGCGCCGGCGACGGCCGGCGCGACCAGCGGGAGGCTACAGCCGACACAGGAGCCGAGGCCGACGATCCCCGAGAGCGTCGCGCCGCTCAGGTCGAGGACGGCGGCGTAGACCAGGTAGGCGAGCGCCAGGTAGCCGATGACGCGGTAGGGGACGAGGGTGAGCGTCACGAGCGACCCGGCGTACGCGATCCGCGGCCCGTAGCCCGGGGCGGACATCGTGAACTGGAGGCCGCTGACGTGGCTGTGCGCGTGGCCGAGTTCGAGGCCGACGAGCCCCGCGAGCGCGGCGAGCGCGAGGAAGTACGCCGCCGCGACCGCGCCGGCCAGCAGCCGGGTTCGCCGGCTCCCCTCCCGGGGATCGGTCGCGAGGACGGCCAGCACGCCGACGTTGATCCAGACGAACGGGTAGAGGACGTACCGGACGTCGGTGATCGCGGCGTTCGTGAGCCCGAAGTAGCCGACGAGCGACGCCGCCTCCAGTGTGACGAGGACGACGAGCCAGCGGACCGCCGGCACCCCGAGCGCGTCGTCGAGCACGGGGGTGCGGTGGCTCATGCGGTCGGACTAGACGAGGCCGAGGAGTTTGAGCGCGATGACGACGACGAACAGCAGACCGATCACCCACGAGCCGATCATGGCCGCCTGGGAGTTCCCGAGGCCGCGCGCACGCGCCGACGCGAACGTGCCGTAGAAGAGGTAGAACGCGAGGAGCAGCCCCGTGCCGGCGGCGAGCGCGACGCCGGCCGCGGCCTTCGTCCCGTCGGGGAGCGCCACCACGCCGGCGACCGCCAGCGCCGCGCCGGCGAGGCCGAGCGCCGCGACGACGAACGTCAGCGTCCAGACGGCCGGCGAGCGGGCGATCCGTCCGAGGAGCGACGGCCCCTCGTCCCCGCTGGTGACTCGCCGGGGCAGCGAGTAGCCTCTGCTGCCGCGCCCGATCAGCGCCGCGATGGCGCCGATCAGCAGGAGTCCGATCAGGGAACTGAGGAGGAGCGCTACCTGTGCCATGGAACCGGGTACCTGCCTCCAGCTAGCCGGCGGCGGGGATATAAATTCGCCGGAACCGGCCGCCGCCGGCTCCGCGGTCGCGTCGGCGCCGGCCGCCCCCGCGCCCTCGCCGCCCGCGGCGCGCCCGGTCGGTCGAACGGACAATTTCAAGGCGCCGGTGTGTGTAGCCCCTCCACATGGATATCTCCGATATCGCGACGCCGGAATACGTCGAGATCGGTGCGGACACCCGGTTGGGCAAGGTCCGCTCGGTCTTCGAGCGCGAGAACCCCAAGGGCGTCATCGTCACCGACGACGACGGGTACGTCGGGGTGATCGGCGAGAAACAGCTCATCCGGTCGCACATCGAGGACGACACCAAGGCGGCGGCCCTGGTCCGGTCGGCGCCCCGGGTCGACCGCCACGAGGACGTCCGCGAGGTGGCCCGGATGCTCGTCGAGGGCGGGGTCCGGGTGGCGCCGGTCTACGAGGGCGAGCGGCTCTACGGCATCGTCTCGACCGACGCGATCCTCGACGCGGTGCTGGAGAACCTCGACGCCCTGCGGGTCGAGCAGATCATGACCCAGGACGTGGTCGCGGTTCCGGAGTCGGCCCACGTCGGGCAGGCGATCAACCGGCTCCGCGAGCACAGCGTCTCGCGGCTGCCCGTGGTCGACGAGGACGGCCGGCTGGTCGGCATCGTCACGACCCACGACATCGTCAACTTCGCGGTCCGGGACGTCGAGCGGCAGGGGCGGGGCGACCGCCGGGGGGACATCGACCGGATGCTGGACCTGCCGCTGTCGGACCTGATGACCGAGCCCGTCCTCACGACGACCCCCGACGCGTCCGTCCGCGAGGCCGTGGCGACGATGCTGGAGAACGACGTCGGCGGCCTCGTCGTGACGCCCGAGGAGGGGACCCGGGCCGTCGCGGGCGTCATCACCAAGACCGACGTGCTCCGCGCGCTCACGTTCACCGAGGAGGACCGGATGGACGTCCAGATCACGAACGTCGGCCTCCTCGACACCATCACCCGCGAGCACGTCGTCGAGAGCATCACCGACGTGGTGGACAAGTACCAGCGGATGCAGGTCCACCACGCCCACGTCCGGCTCCACGAGCACAAGGAGAAGCTCCGTGGGACGCCGCTGATCCAGTGTCAGATCCGGCTGCGGACCAGCAAGGGCCAGGTCGCCGGCTCGGGCGAGGGGTACGGCGCCAAGCACGCCTTCCACGTCGCCCTGGACAAGCTCGAACGCAACGTGCTGGAGCTGAAGGGCCTGAACGCGGACGAGCAGTACCGCGGTCAGCTCCTCCGGAAGCTCGGCGACCTCTAGGGCGTCCGCTCGGCCGCGGCCATCCCCCGCTCGGTGATGCGGAACGCGACGGTCTCGCCCGCCGGCCGGGCGTGGTGTTTCTCCAGCGTCGCGCGCCGGTTGCCCCCGCGAAACCGGTCGAGGCGGACGACGACCCCCGTCCAGTGGTCGAGCGTGTGGCCGCCAAGCGCCCGGACCCGGTCGGCGTCGGGGTCGGTGAACACCTGGTTGGTGAGCACCGCCGCGAGGTCGTGCTTGCGGGCGAGCGACAGCAGGTGGGTGACCTGCCGGCCAACGCGCCGGAGCGTCTCGCCGCCGTCGCCCTCGGAGCGCTCCAGCCGGTAGAAGCCGGTCGCGCTGTCGAGCACGACGAGTTCGACGCGCGGGGCGAGGTCGGCGGCGTCCCTGACCGCTTCCTCCTGCTCGGCGAGGTCGTGGGCTTCGGTCACCACGACCCGCTCGGCCAGCGCCTCGACCCGGCCCTCGTCGGGGTCGTCGAGGACGCCCCGGGCGAGCTGGCGGAACCGGTCGCCCGAGAGCCCCTCTGTGTCGATGTAGAGCGCGCGGCCGCCGTCGGCGGCGACGCGCACGGCGGCGGCGAGCGCGAGGTTGGTCTTGCCCGACGCCGACGGTCCGTAGACCTGCGTGACGACGCCGCGGTCGAACCCGCCGCCGAGGAGGTCGTCGACCGGCTCGCACCCCGTCGGGACCGGATCGGTCACGTCCGGCGTTTGGCGCGTCCGGACATAAGAACCCCGGTCACGGGACCGCCCGCGGCCGCCCCGCGCCGCGGTGCCGGCGGGGCGACACCCTTTCGGCCGCCGGCCACGAACCCGGCGCCGTGATCGTCGTCGCGACCGACGACTTCGAGCTCTACCACGCGCTGGTCGGCGAACTCCGGGACCGCGGCGTGGCGTTCACGACCGTCGAACCCGGCGAGGCCCTCCCCGACGGGACCCGCGCGGTCGTCAGCGGCGGCGACGACCCGCCGGTGGCGCCGGACGGGGCGGCGCCGGCCCGGATCGTCGCGTCGCCCGACGAGCCGCGCCGGGCGGTCGACGAGGCGCTCGCGGCCGTCGGCGACCGCGAGGGGCGCACCGTCGTCGGCGTCGATCCGGGCGAGCGGCCCGGCATCGCCGTCCTCGTCGGCGACGCCGTCGTCGCCGCGTTCCACGTCCCGCTCGCCGACGCCGCCGATCGGGTGCGCGCGGAGGTCGCCGACGCCGCCGCGCCCCTCGTCCGCGTCGGCGACGGCGCCCGCCTCCACGGCGCGCGGCTGATCGATGCGCTCGACGACGTCCCCGTGGAACTCGTCGACGAGACCGGGACGACGCCCCACCTCGGTCCGGGCGCCCGCGGGATGGGGGACGTGCTCGCGGCGGCGAACATCGCCCGCCGGACGGGCGAGCGGGTCGAGTCCCCGACCGTCGAGCCGACCGACGGCGAGCTCCAGCGCATCAAAGACGAGTCCCGCCGCCGCTCGGCCGGCGACCGGACCATCGACGACGGGCTGGCACGCCGCGTCGCCGCCGGCGACCTGACCGTCGAGGAGGCCCTGGAGGAACACGGGGCCGAGTGAGGGCGGACCCCCGCCGGGGACCGGTGCCGGCCGCCAACCGTGCCGATGACTTATGGGGACGTGTAGCAAAACGGGAGACAGGATTCCGTCCCGATGACGCCGGAGACACCGGTCGTGACGCTCGTGGCCGACGACGGCAGCCGGCTCCGCCAGTACGCCTCGTGGCTCGACGGGGCGTGCGAGGTTCGGACCGCCCGGGACGGGTCGGGGGCGCTCGACGCCGTCGACCGCGGGACCGACGTGGTGGTGCTGGTCCGGCCGTCGGCCCTCCGGGACGGGGACGCGCTCGCGGCCCTCCGGGAGCGCGGGGAGGACCTCAAGGTGGTGCTGGTCCGGGAGCGCGACGCCGACCTCGCGGCGCTCGACCGGGCGCCCGACGAGGTCCTCGCCGCGCCCGTGACCCGCGAGGCGCTCCGGCGGGCGGTCGCCGTCCTCGCCGCCGAGCGGGCGTACGCGCGCGGTATCGGGGACCTGTTCTCGCTCGCGACCGAACGGGCCGCCCGGGAGGCCGACCCCCCGGCCGGCGGGGGTGACGGCGACCTCGACGAGCGTATCGCCGCCCTCCGGGACCGTCTCGACGCGACGCTCGATACCCTGGTCGAGGAGGCGGGCTTCGAGGCCGTCTACCGCGCCCTCGCCGATCCCCCGGCGGACGGTTCGGACCGGGAGGAGTGAGGGGCCCGGGCCGCCGCCGGCGCGCCCGGATCCGTTCGTCCGGTCGCCGCGAAAGTTCATATAATTTAGTATCTGAATACATAAGAAAAATATAATGTGTCGGGTGGTGACATCCCGCCCGCATGTCCGAGGATACCACCTCCCGGCTTGCATCGTACCTGAGCGACAACCCGCGGCTGATGGGTGCGGTCCCGCTCCTCCTGTCGGAGGCGGGCGGGGTCGCCGCCGCGGGCAACGGCGGCGTGACGTCCGGGCCCTGACGGCGACCGGGGCCGCGCCGGCGGTGCTGTTCGTCGCCGCCCTCACAGGTCGTCGAGGTCCATCTCGTCGCTCCAGCGGAGGTCGCCACCGAACCGGACGGGCACGGGTTCGAGCGCGAGGAAGTCGGCCAGTTCCGCCGCGTCCACGTCGAACGTGTCGAGCGCGCCCGAGAAGAGGTAGTGCTCGTCGGCGTCGCCCACGTAGGGCCGGATCATGCTCCCCGTCCGCGTTCGACTCGTCGGATACGGACAGTACTGCAGTTCGTAGCCGTCCCCGTCGGCGACCGCGACGACGGGTGCGTTCGGCGCGCTCCCCTCCGTGCGGGCGAGCGTCACCCGTCCGTCGCCGACGACGGTGTACTGGTCGCCGACGGGGTGGGCGTCGGCGGCGACGTCGAGCGCGCCGGTCAGCGGGAACCCGTGGTTCAGGAGCCGCGCCAGCAGACGGCCCATCCGCACCGCCGCGTCGTTGATCACGTCCTCGACGGTGACGATGCCCGCGACGGCGCCGGCCCGGACGAGTTCCGTGCCCTGCTCGAACGACCGGCAGGCGTTCAGCAGGAACGCGTCCGTGCCGACGCGGTCGATCGACTCCGCGTGGAGCCACCCGTCGGTACACTCGAACCCCCGGTCGTCGATGTGGCCGACGTAGTGGAGGAAGTCGCCCTCGGCCGCGAGCGCCCCGCGGAGCCCCTCCCGGGTGAGTTCCTCCCGGATGGTCACGTCGAACGGGAGGTCCACCGCCGCGCCGTAGACCGCGTCGACCACGTCCGACTCCGCGGCCATCGCCCGCTCGTTACAGACCACCGTGATGTCGATGTCCCCTTCGACCGGGGCACGGTCGAGGCGGTTGTGGTACGCCTCGGGGATGGCCTTGGTCGCCCCCAGCGGGGTACCCCCGCCGACCCAGACCTGTTCGAGGGCGTCGGTCGGCTCCGGCCGGACGTACGTCGTCCCGGCGCTCGCGGCCCCGCGGACGAAGCCGTCCGCCCCCTCCCCGCCCGCGGTCCCGGCGGCCGCGCCGCCGGTACGGAAGAACGAGGCGGTCGCCTCGGCCCCCTCGGGCGCCGACGCGGGCGTCCCGTCGGGCGTTCGAACGAGCGCGAGGTCGTGGGCCAGGAACGGCAGCACCTCGACGTGCTCCGGCACGGGACGGACGTGCGTCGTGACCCCCCAGTCGGGAACGAGGTCCGCCACCGTCCCGTGGGACACGTCGAGGTACGCCGCGAGGCGGTCGGCGGGCGGCAGGTCGTACAGGCGCGCGAAATCGAGGTCGAGGCGACGCTCGGCCACCCGGCGTTCGTGGAGGTCGACCCTGTAGTAGCCCTCCGTCCTGGTAAGACAGTCGAGCAGGAAGACGAGTTCGAGCGTCTCGCGCACCCCCCGCTCGACGTCGGGCCCGAGCGGCCGGTCCACTCCCGACGTCGCCCGGAGCCGCGGGGCGTCGCCGGGCACCATCTCCGCGCCGAGGTAGTACGCAAGCGGCGCGGCGACGTACGCGTGCTCTAGCGACGGCGGCAGGACGACCTCGATGCCGGTCCCCGGCGGCTCGAGGCCGGGGGGGATATCGACCGTCTCGCCGAGTTCGAGCAACGGCGGGTGGCCCCGGAGCGTCGGGTAGGACCGCTCCGGCGAGGTGGTCTTGAGCGCCGACCCGAACGTCGAGAGCGCCCGCATCACGTCCCGCGGGTCGGCGGTCGTGGTCGCCGTCGCCGCCGGCCGCTCGTGGTGGGAGCGGCCGCCGACGAGGGCGCGGCGCTCGCCGTCGGTCTCGAAGCGGATCCCGAACGCGTCGGCCTCCACCGACAGGGGGCCCTCCAGCCGGAGGTAGACCTTCATCGGCGCGCACACCTCCACCTCGTAGGTGCCCGGCCCGAACGAGCGCTCGGTCCCGCGGTCGACCTCCGCGAGCATCCCCCCGTCGGCGTCCCGGACGTACGTCTGGACCGCCGTCGGCACCGTCACCGACGCGGCGCGGACGGCGGCGGCGGCGTCGGTCGGAAAGCGGAACCGCGCCCCGTCGGCCGGCGTCGGGGTCACCGCGCTTCCGGTCCAGAGCTCGAACCGGTGGCGCTCGACGTGGTCGATCACCTCGACCCCGGGGCCCGCCTCGCGGGCGACGACGGAGACGGGCGAGGCCGCCCGCCCGGACGGGTCGGTCCCGTCGTTCACGCCCGGTCACCCCCCCTCCCCGTCCCGCCGTCGTCCGGCACCTCGATCCAGTCCGAGACCAGGTCCGCCTCCCGGAGGTGCCAGCGCTGTTCGAGCCGGTAGCCGTCGAGGCGGAGTTCCAGCAGCGCGTCGGCGAGCGGCGCGACCCGCTCGACCGCGTCGTCGTCGCGGTCGCGGGGGAGCCGGACGTGGGCCAGCCCGTCGGCCCGCCGGACCTGCCGCGCGAACGCGTGGAGGAAGGCGAAGGCCCCGCGCGTGTCGCACGCGCCGAGGCGGTCGGGGAGCGGATCGATCCCGACCCGCAGTTCCGCCGGGGCGAACCCCCCAGTCCCGGGATCGAACCGGTCGATCGCGTCGGTGATCGCGCCCCCGACCTCGTCGAGGCCGCCGTCGATCCGCCGGACGGGCGGCCGGTCGTCCCCCGCGGTCGTCCCCGCCGCCGCCCCCCGGGCGGTGCCGTTGCAGGCGATCACGCCGGCGTGCCGGCGGTCGAGCGGTCCGGTGGCGCGGAGCCGATCGATCGCCGTCCCGCGCTCGGCCGCCGGCACGACCAGCAACCGCCGGCGGGGCGGGTCGCTCCCGGCCTCGCCGAGCATCCGGCGCGAGACCCGGACGTACGACTCGCGCGGGACCGACCCGACGACCAGCGACACGCTCCCGCGGCGCTTGAGATCGGCCAGCGCCCCGTCGAGGGTGGTCACCCCGGGATCGCGCCCCCTGTGCCCGCCGGACCCATGCGATACGTCTCGGGGCGCGCCGGGTAAAAACTCCTCCGCCGGCGCCGGCGCCGCGGCCGCCGCGATTCCGGCGGTGCGGGCACGCGGCCCCCGTCCCGGCGCTCCCCGCCGCCGGCTACCCGTCGGTCCGGTCCCGGACGGCCGCCTCGGCCCGGCGCATCACCTCGCGGACCGGCAGCCCGGTCTCCCGGGCGACCGCGAGGGCGTCGTCGTACTCCGCGCTCGCGTCGAAGACCGCCCCCGCGTCGTCGCTCGCCACCTTGACCTCGACCGCGAACTCGGTGCCCTCGACCGTCACCGTCGCCGTCTCGGTCCGTCGGTCCGCGACCCACCGGTGGCCGGCGCCGTGCTCCCGGATCCCCAGGGTGCCCGTCTCGGCGGCCAGGCGCCGGGCGACCCGCTCGGCGTCCGACGGATCGACGACGACCTTCACCAGGTGGCCCGGGCGGGACTTCTTCATCGTCGCCGGCAGGACCGAGACGTCGAGCGCTCCGGCCTCCGCGAGGGTCTCCTGCAGGCCGCCGAGCGCCTCCGGGGTGGCGTCGTCGAGGTTCGTCTCCAGCACCGCGATCCCCTCGCGGCGCAGGCCGCCCTCGCCCGTCCCCCCGAGGACGCGCAGGACGTTCGGCCGGTCGGGGAGGTCCCGGTCGCCGGCCCCGTGGCCGGTCCGCTCGACGGTCATGGGCGGCAGGCGCTCGACGCCCTCCGCGACGTGCGCCAGCAGCGCGGCCCCGGTCGGGGTGAGGAGTTCGACATCGGCCGGTCCGCCCCGGAGCCGCCAGCCGGCCCGCCCGGCGAGTTCGACCACCGCCGGCGCCGGCACCGGGTAGGTGCCGTGGGTCATCTCCACTTCGCCGCCGCCCGCCGCGACCGGCGTCGTCACCACCCGGTCCGGGTCGAGGTCGTCGAGGAGGAGCGCCGCGCCGACCACGTCCGCGACGGCGTCGTCGGCCCCCACCTCGTGGAAGGAGACGCCGTCGAGGTCGGTCCCGTGGACCGCCGCCTCGGCCTCGCCCAGCAGGCGGAAGACCGCCGCGGCGTCCGCCCGGACCGACTCGGGGATCGGCAGCCCCTCGACCAGGTCGATCACCTCGGCGTACGTGCGCTCCGGGCCGTGGCCCTCCGCCGGAACGCCGCCGTGACCGTGGTCCCCATCGCCGTGGGCGTGGTCGCGGTCGTGGTCTCCGCCGTCGCCGTGGTCGTGGTCGTGACCGTCGCCCCCGTGCCCGCCGCCGTCGCCGCCGTCACCGTCGCCACGGCCGTCCCGGTCGAGGCGCACGTCGACGCCGGTCGCGGCGACGCCCCGCCGGGTCCGCTCCTCGACGTCGTACCGCAGGTCGAGCGCCGTCTCCACCGGCCGGAGCGCGTCGCGGTCGGCGCCGGCGTCCAGCAGCGCCGCCACCACCATGTCGCCCGCGGCCCCGGTCCGGCCGTCGAAGGCGAGGAGGTCCATACGCGACGTGTCGTCCCCCCGGGCAAAAGCCGTTCGCCGTCGCCGGATCCGGTGGGTGTTTACGTCCGCCCCCCCTACGTGTTAGCGACTGGCACGGCACGCCGCCGGCACGCTGGCCCCGACCCGCGGGTCCCAAAGCACTTAACCGACGGCACCGCCGAGTCGCACCCAGCACCCCCGCGAGCGAACCATGAACGAAGTCCAACTCGAAGTGGCGAAGGCGTACCCCAACGACTCGGGGCGGGGCATCGCCCGACTCGACCCGGACACGCTGCTCCATCTGAAGCTCTCCCCCGGCGACATCATCGAGATCGACGGCGGGGAGACCACCGCCGCGAAGGTGTGGCGCGCCGACCGGCAGGACTGGAACACCGACACCGTCCGCATCGACGGCTTCACGCGGCAGAACGCCGACGTGGGGATCGGCGAGCGGGTGACCATCCGCAAGGCCGAGGCGACGAAGGCCGACCGCCTCGTGCTGGCCCCGCCCGAGGAGGCGTCGGTCCAGTTCGGCTCCGACGCCGCCGGGATGGTCAAGCGCCAGATCCTCAAGCGGCCGGTCGTCGAGCGCGACATCGTGCCCGTGATGAGCAGCACGAACCACCCGTTCATGCGTTCGCCGGGCCAGGCCATCCCGCTCATCGCCGTCGAGACCGACCCCGACGGCGTCTGTCTCGTCACCGAGGACACCGAGGTCGAACTCCGCGAGGAGCCGATCTCGGGCTTCGAGAAGGCCAGCGGGGGGATCACCTACGAGGACATCGGCGGCCTCCAGGGGGAGATCCAGCGGGTCCGCGAGATGGTCGAACTCCCGATGAAGCACCCGCAGATCTTCAAGAAGCTCGGGATCGAGCCCCCCCAGGGCGTCCTGCTCCACGGCCCGCCCGGGACGGGCAAGACCCTGCTCGCCAAGGCCGTCGCCAACGAGACCTCCGCCTCCTTCTTCTCGATCGCGGGCCCCGAGATCATCTCGAAGTACTACGGCGAGTCCGAACAGCAGTTGCGGGAGATCTTCGAGGACGCCAAGGAGGAGTCGCCGTCGATCATCTTCATCGACGAACTCGACTCCATCGCGCCCAAGCGCGAGGACGTCACCGGCGAGGTCGAGCGCCGGGTCGTCGCGCAGCTGCTGACGATGATGGACGGCCTGGAGACGCGGGGCCAGGTCATCGTCATCGCGGCCACCAACCGGGTCGACTCGGTCGACCCCGCCCTCCGGCGCCCGGGCCGGTTCGACCGCGAGATCGAGATCGGCGTCCCCGACGAGGAGGGGCGCAAGGAGATCCTCCAGATCCACACCCGCGGGATGCCCCTCTCGGACGACGTGAACCTCGACCACCTCGCGGACGAGACCCACGGCTTCGTCGGTGCCGACATCGAGAGCCTGACCAAGGAGGCGGCGATGAAGGCCCTGCGGCGGTACCTCCCGGAGATCGACCTCGACGAGGAGGACATCCCGCCCAGCCTCATCGACCGGATGATCGTCAAGCGCGAGGACTTCGGCGGCGCGCTCGGCGAGGTCGAACCCAGCGCGATGCGGGAGGTGCTCGTCGAACTCCCGAAGATCACCTGGGACGACGTGGGCGGGCTCGCCGACGCCAAACAGCAGGTGAAAGAGGCCGTCGAGTGGCCGCTCTCCTCGCCCGAGAAGTTCGATCGCATGGGCATCGAGCCCCCAAAGGGGGTGTTGCTGTACGGCCCGCCGGGCACCGGCAAGACCCTGATGGCCAAGGCCGTCGCCAACGAGACCGACGCCAACTTCATCAGCGTCCGCGGGCCACAGCTCCTCTCGAAGTGGGTCGGGGAGAGCGAGAAGGCCATCCGGCAGACGTTCCGCAAGGCCCGGCAGGTCTCCCCGACGGTCGTCTTCTTCGACGAACTCGACTCGCTCGCCCCCTCCCGTGGCAACGAGGTCGGCAACAACGTCTCCGAGCGGGTGGTCAACCAGCTGCTCACCGAGCTCGACGGGCTGGAGGAGATGGAGGACGTGATGGTCATCGGCGCGACCAACCGGCCGGACATGATCGACCCCGCGCTCCTCCGCTCGGGCCGGTTCGACCGCCTCGTGATGATCGGCGAGCCAAGCGAGGAGGGCCGCGAGCAGATCCTGAAGATCCACACCCGCGACTCGCCGCTCGCCCCCGACGTCTCCCTGCGCGAGGTCGCGGAGATCACCGACGGGTACGTCGGCTCGGACCTCGAGTCCATCGCCCGCGAGGCCGCCATGGAGGCGCTGCGCGCGGACGACGATGCCGAGTCGATCGAGATGCGCCACTTCCGGGACGCCCTGGACGCCGTCCGGCCGACGATCACCGACGACATCCTCGACTACTACGAGCGCATGGAAGAGCAGTTCAAGGGCGGCGGCCGCGACCAGCTCGACGCGACCGGGGGCCGGATCGGCTTCCAGTAGCGGGCGCGCCGGCGTCCGTCGCCGTCCCCGTCCGCCTCACTCCAGCAGTTCGTCGTCGTTCTCGATCATGTACAGCGTGCGGGCGGCGACGTTGACCGCGTGGTCGCCAACCCGTTCGAGGTCCCGCACCGTCAGCAGGAGGCGGCGCACCTCGGGCATCATCGCTTCGACCTCCTCCTCGGGCATCTCCCCGCTGGTGATGAGGTCCCGGACGATGGCCTCGCTGGCCGCCTCGCACATCTCGTCGACCTCGTCGTCGCGGCGGGCGATCTCCCAGCACCGCTCGGCGTCCTCCTCGTCGTACGCGGCCATCGCGTCCTCCAGCATCGACAGCGTCTCGGCGCCGATCCGCTGGACGTCGACGTCCGGGAAGACGTCCCGCTCGGCGGCGATGGTGTAGTCCCCGATGTTCACCGCCAGGTCCGCGATCCGCTCGAGGTCGGTCAGGATCTTGAACGAGGCGGCGATGAACCGCAGGTCGCCGGCGACGGGCTGCTGGAGCGCGAGCAGGTCGATGCACTCCCCCTCCAGGTCGAGGTACTGCTGGTTGATCTCGTCGTCGCCGTAGATGACCTCCCGGGCGAGGTCCGCGTCCTTCCGGTCGAGGGCGTCGAGCGCCTGGCGCAACCGCCCGGCGACCACCTCGCTCATGTAGAGGACGTCCGCCCTGAGCCCCTCCAGGCGGTCCTGGTACTGCTCCCGTGGCATGGCGGTGGCTTGTCCCGGCCCGCGTTAAACCCTTCCGGCGGTCGCGGGGGTCAGCCGAACTTGCCCGTGATGTAGTCCTCGACCCGGTCGCTCGCGGGGTCCTCGAAGATCCGCTCGGTGTCGTCGACCTCGACGAGTTCGCCGCCGGTGAGGAAGACGGCGGTCCGGTCGGAGATGCGGGCGGCCTGCTGCATGTTGTGGGTGACGATGACGACCGTGTAGTCCTCCGCGAGGTCCGCGATGAGGTCCTCGATCTGCGAGGTGGCCACGGGATCGAGCGCCGAGGCGGGCTCGTCCATCAGGATCACGTCGGGATCGACGGCGATGGCCCGGGCGATGCAGAGCCGCTGTTGCTGGCCGCCCGAGAGGTCGGTGCCCCGCTCGTCGAGGCGCCCCTCGACCTCGTCCCAGAGCGCGGCCCTGCGGAGGGCGTCCTCGACCTTCCGGTCGAGGTCCTCGGTCCGGTCCTGGACCCGGAGCCCGTACGCCACGTTGTCGTAGACGCTCTTGGGGAACGGGTTGGGGTGCTGGAACACCATCCCGATCCGGCGGCGGAGCGCGACCGGATCGACGGCGTCGTCGTAGACGTCGCGGCCGTCGAACAGGAGTTCGCCATCGACCCGCGCGGCGTCGATGAGGTCGTTCATCCGGTTGATACACCGCAGGAACGTGGACTTGCCACAGCCCGAGGGGCCGATGATGGCCGTCACCCGGCGCTCGGGGATCTCGATGCTGACGTTCGAGAGCGCCCGCTCCTCGCCGTACCAGACGCTCAGGTCGCGGCTCTCGATCACCGTCCGCCCCGCCCCGTCGTCAGCCGCGTCGCCGCGCTCGCGCAGGCCGCCGCGGCCGGGGTCGGTCTCGATGAGTTGGTCGTCCTCCTCGGCCGCCGGGTCCGAGGCTGTCATGTGCTCGGTCATGGTTCAGGGGTCCCGTTCATATTTGTTCCGCACGTAGATCGCGACGGAGTTGATCGCCAGCAGCGTCGCCACCAGCGTGACGACGCCGGCCGCGAGGACGCCCTCGCGGAACGCCTCGCTCGGGAGGAACGCCCACCCGAAGACCTGGGTCGGCATGGCGGTGGTCTTGTCGAACAGCCCGGCCGGCGGGCTGAACTTCGTGGTCGCGAGGCCGATGATGATCAGCGGCGCGGTCTCCCCGATCGCGCGCCCGAGCGCCAGGATCGTCCCCGTCAGGATGCCCGGCACCGCCTCGGGCAGGACGACCGAGCGGACGGTCTGCCAGCGGGTCGCTCCCATCCCGTAGGACGCCTGCCGGAGCGAGTTCGGCACCGAGCGCAGCGCCTCCTGCGCGGCGATGATGACGATCGGGAGGATCAGCAGCGACAGGGTGAGCGCCGCGACGAGCACGATGCCGAACCCGAGGCCCACGAGGTTGACGAACACCCCCAGCCCGAGCAGGCCGTAGACGACCGAGGGCACCCCGGCGAGGTTCGAGATGTTGACCTTGATGAGCCGGGCGACGCTGCTCCCGAGCCCCGACTCCGGGGCGTACTCCTCGAGGTAGACGGCCGTCGCGACGCCGACGACGAAGGAGAACAGCGCGACCAGCGAGATGACGAACACCGACCCGATGATCGCCGGGTAGAGCCCGGCCTCCTGGGGGAACCGCGAGGGGGCGCTCGTGAGGAACCCCCAGTCGAGCCACGGCTCCGGCCGCGCGACCCCGAGCGCCCCGGCGGTCCGCCGCACGACGAGGGCGCCGGCGGCGACCACCACCGGGAAGAGCAGCCCCCGTCGGCCCGTCGGGCGGTCCCGGACGGTCTCGGCGACGAACGAGAGGGTCACGACGCCCGGCACCACCCCGAGCACGACGCCGACCGTCGGCGGGGCGCCGACGCGCCCGGCGACCGCCGCCCCCGCCAGGGGGACGCCGACGGCGAGCAGCCAGGCGGCGGCCCCGACGCCCCGGCCCCCGCGGCGGTACCACCGCGCGGCGACGTACGTCGCCACCGGGACGACGAGCGTCCAGGCGTAGATCAGCAGATCCGTCGGGTAGACGTCCAGCGGCCCCTTGACCAGGACCGCGGCGGCCAGCCCCCCCACGAGGGCGACCTGCGGGGCCGGGAAGCCGGCTCGCGGGTCCTCCGTGTACCGGCCGTAGCCGATCACGAACGCCGGGGGGAGGAGGCCGAGGGTGTAGACCAGGAACCAGAACTGGAGGTCGGCGACCACGAACAGCACCACCACCGCCGTCGCCAGCAGCGTCCCCCCGAGCAGGCGGACGGTGACCGCGAGCAGCACGTCCCACACGGGCGGCCGTCGGACGGCGTACCCGAGGACGCCGACCGACGGGGCGACGAACGCGACGAGGACGATGGGGAACCAGGCCGGGTCGGCCGCCGCCAGCCCGAACGCGTCGACGGCCACGTAGCCGAGCAGGATCGCGAGCGTGACGATCCCGACGAGCGACGCCGCGAGCGTGACGTACTTGAACAGGACGCCCCGGAGCCGACCCACCGACCCGAACCCGGCGGAGGACTCTGCGGCCGTCATCTCAGTACTCCTCCCGGTAGCGCCTGACGAGCAGGTCGCTCACGACGTTCATGATCAGCGTGATGACGAAGAGCGTGATCCCGACCGCGAAGAGGGCGTTGTAGGCGAGCGAGCCGCCGGTGATGTCCGAGCTGGCGAGCTGGACCATCGCGGAGGTCATCGGCTGGGCCGGCTCCAGGAAGACGTCGGCGGGGTGGACGTACGGGACCCCGATCCCGAGCAGGTCGGCGCTCCGGACCGCCGGGAGCCGGGCGTTCGATCCGCTGGCGATGACGACGATCATCGTCTCGCCGATGGCCCGGGAGAGCGCGAGGATGAACGAGGAGACGATGCCCGAGGCCGCCGCGGGCACCACCACCCCGGTGGTCACCTCGAACTTCGTCGCCCCCAACCCGTAGCCGGCCTGCCGGAGCGAGTCGGGCACCGCGTTCATCGCGTCCTCGCTGATCGACGCGACCATCGGGATGATCATGATCCCGACGAGCAGCGACGCCGAGAGGACGTTGAACGTCGAGATGGAGGGGAACAGCGTCGCGCGGAGGAACGGGGTCACGTACACCAGCCCCAGGACGCCGTACACGACCGTCGGGATGCCGGCGAGCACCTCCAGGGCGGGCTTGAGGTACGCCCTGACTCGCGCGGTCGCGTACTCGCTCAGGTAGACCGCGGTGAGCAGCCCCACGGGGAGCGCGACGAACGCCGACGTGACCGTCACCACGAGCGTCCCGAACGCGAGCGGGATGACCCCGAACGAGATGGGCGTGATCCCCGGGCTCCAGTCCGTCCCCGTCAGGAACGAGACGACCGAGTACTCGGCGAAGAAGCCGACGGCGTCGACGGCCAGCGCGAACACGATGCCGACGGTCGTGAGCACGGAGACGCTCGCGCACAGCAGGAAAAAGAGGTGGTAGGTCCGCTCGCGCGCGGCCGTCGTCCGCCCGCCGGCCGACTCGATGTCAGTCGCCATCGGTCACCCCGGACGCGTTCCGATCGCGGCCTGGATACATGCGGACGGTCATGTGGGCGGGGACGACAAAACCGATGGGGTTCGCGTCCGTCAGCCCGACCGCGCCTCGTCGATGAACCCGTTGAGCTGGTCGAGCTGTTCCTGCATCGCCTCCTCGGCGTTCGGCACGTAGCCGATGCTCTCGGCGATGAGCTCCCGGTTCGCGCTCTGCTCGACGAAGTAGCGGGCGAACTCCGCCTTGTGGCGCTCGGTCATCGCCTCCTTCGCCGGGTACGTGAACAGGGGCCGCGAGAGCGGCGTGTACTTCCCCGACTTGGCGTTCTCCAGCGTCGGCTCGACCGGCGGCCCCTCGCCGTCGTCGATGGCGAGCGCCTTCACCCGGTCCCTGTTGCCCTGGTAGTACGCGAAGCCGAAGTAGCCGATGGCGTACTTGCTCCCCGCGACGCCCCGGACGATGGTGTTGTCGTCCTCGGTCGCCTGGTAGTCCTGGGTGTGGGCGCCCTCCTCGCCCATGACCGCCTCGGTGAAGTAGTCGAAGGTCCCGGAGGTCTCGGCGGCGCCGAACCGCTCGATCTCCTCGTCGGGCCAGCCGTCGCGCACGTCGCTCCACGTCTGATCGGCCCCCGCCTCGGGGCCCCAGATCCGGGCGAGCTCCTCGACGGTCATGCTGTCGACGAAGTCCGCCTCGTTGTTGACGACGACCGTGAGGGCGTCGGTGGCGACGGTGACCTCGTGCCACTCGACGCCGTTCTCCCGGCACTGCTCCTTCTCGGCCGGCTTGATCGGCCGCGACGCGTTGTTGAAGTCGGTCTTGCCGGGACAGAAGAAGTTGGTGAACCCGCCGCCGGAGCCGGTCGACTGGACGGTGATGTCGACCCCGGAGTGGCGCTTCTGGAACTTCTCGGCGACCGCGCTGGCGATCGGGAAGACGGTCGAGGAGCCGGCGATCGCGATCTCGCCCGACAACCCGCCCCCGCCGCCTTCGCCCGTCGCGGTCCCGCCGGATGACCCGCCGTCCTCGCTCGCCGTACAGCCCGCGATCCCGACGACCCCGGCCGCGCCGGCCGCGCCGAGGAACCGCCGCCGGGAGACGCCGTCTGATCTGTCGCGTACCATCGGTACGGGATGGGGTCGGTTCCCGTAAATAGCGTTCTATGATAGATATATAGATATGGGTTTGCGAATACGTGCCTACCGGAACGGCGACGCCCGGACGCCGCGGCTACCCCGGCCCAGGTGTGGCGGTTCCGGCCGGGAGAACCCGGGGTCGCGCCGCGTTACGAACCGGACCGTCGGGGTGCCGTCGCTCCCCCGCGCGGCCCCCGGAGGGCCGCCCTTCGCTCCCGTCACCGAATGTGTATATAGAGATGGGCAGATTTATTGTCCATCGCCGCCGGGCGCCCACATGGTCGAGACGCGAAAGGTCCAGGTGACGGGCGGGTCGACGTACACCGTCTCCATCCCCAAGGAGTGGGCCACCGAGAACGGCGTCAGCGCGGGAAGCGAGGTGGAGTTCTACCCCGACGGGGACGCCCTCTTCCTCACCCCCAAGACGGAGGACGAGCACACCGAGGGGTCGCTGGACGTCGCCGACCTCGCGGGCGAGGAACTCGTCCGGGCGGTGATGACGATGTACGTCAGCGGGTTCGACGTCATCTCGCTGGAGGCCAACCGCATCACCACCGACCAGCGCCGGAGCATCCGCGAGGCCACGCAGGGGCTCGTCGGCCTGGAGGTCCTGGAGGAGACACGCGACCGGATCGTCATCCGGGACCTGCTCGACTCCGCGGAGCTCTCCGTCCACGACGCGGTGACCCGGATGCGGCTGATCGCGCTCTCGATGCTCGAGGACGCCGTGACCGCGCTCGCGGAGGGGGACGAGGACATGGCGCGGGACGTGATCCAGCGCGACGACGACGTCGACCGGCTGTGGATGGTCGTCTCGCGCATCTTCCGAACCACCCTCAGGACGCCCAAGGCCGCCGAGGAACTCGGGGTCGCCCGCGAGACCTGCTTCGACTACCAGTCGGCCGCCCGACAGCTCGAACGGATCGCCGACCACGCCACCAAGATCGCCCACCTCGCCCGGCAGGTCGACGAGCCGGTGCCCGAGGAGGTGCTCTCCGCGCTCGCCGAGCTGCACGCCGACGCCGTCGAGGTCATCGACGGGGCGATGGACGCGCTGTTCGTCGACGACAAGGCCGAGGCCACCCGGATGGCCAACGACGCCCGGCAGGCGGTCCAGGAGATCGACGAGTACGCCCGGGGGATCGACGAACTGCTCCGCGACCTCGACCCGGCCCGCGCCCAGCTGCTCGGCCTCGTCGCCGACTCGCTCTCGCGGAGCGCCGACTACGGCGGCAACATCGCCGAGACGGCGCTCCAGAAGACCGCGCCGTCGCCCTAATCGAGGAGGACCGCGTTCACCTGGCCGTCCTGCCCGGGGCGGGAGGTCACCCGGGCGCGTCCCTCGCTCGTCTCGATGACGGCGCCCTTGGTGATGATGTTCCGGCGGACGTAGTTGATGTTCGAGGGGTTCTCGACGACGTTCTCGATCTCGGCCTCGACGACCTCGCCGCCGTCGGCGACCTGTGCGACGTCCGTCGATAGCGTCCGCACCTTCCGCCCGTCGCCCCGGGCGTCGACGGTGCGGAACCGCGGCTCGCCCACCGTCGTCTCGGTGGGGTCCCGGCCGAGCTGTCGGCGCTTCTTCCCGGCCGCCGGCCGCCGCCGGCCGCCGGTCCGCGTGCGCGAGGAGCCGCCCTGGTCCTGCATGTCCCGGAGGTGGCCCGTTGCCCACTTGAATGGCTCGGGTCGCCGCCGACCCCGGGGTTGAAGTCGTGACGGTCACAGGGACCCGGTATGTTCCCCACCGATCGGGGGGCCGCCGCGCGCCCCCGTCGTTCCCCCGCCGCCGCGCGCCCGATCCGACCCCCGGCCGCGCCGACCCCCCTGCCGCCCGGATGACCGCGAGCCTCGAAGCGACCGTCGCCGTCCCCTTTCGCGGCGCCGGGAGCGAGCGGCTGGACGAGCGGAAGTTCGTCGTCGCGCTCTCCCTGGAACGGGACTGGTTCTCGCCCGACCAGGCGAAGCGGCTCCTCGACGTCGCCGTGGGCCGTGGGCTGGTCGAGCGCTCGGACGGCGACGTCGTCGCCCGGTTCGACCCCGCGGCCGTCGAGGTGCCCCAGGGGTTCACGCCCGACGAGTCGGTGTTGCGCGAGGGCTCGACGTTCGAGCGCATCCTCGACCGCATCGTCGCGGCCGGCGGCGACAAGCGGACGGCCGTGGCCGCCATCAACGCCCGGCAGCGCGACCTGGCGGTGACGCTCGAGGCCGCCGCGGTGCTTCACGCCCGCGCGGAAGGGGTCGACCTGGCGGGGATCGCGGAGCGGGTGCGGGCGGACCTGCGGGAGGCGGACCCGCGGGAGGCGGAGTGAGCCCCGCGGGCGGCGACTTAACTGCCCGGCGACGCAACCCGCCAGCATGGTCGAGCGGCGGCTCTCGGACGGGGTGCGGATCGCCGAACTGCTCGCCTCCGAACTGGCGGGACACGGCGGACGGCTCGCGGACGTCGAACCCGTCGACGCCGACCCGGACGCCGAGCCGTCGGCCGACGGGACCTTCGCCTACGCGGTCGAGCGCGGCGACCGCCGGATCGCGACCGTCCACGTCCACCCCGACCGCGCACGGATCGTGTTCCGCGACGATCCGGCCGCGGCGGCGGCCGCCGCCCGCGAACGGGGGCTCCGGACCCGACGGGTGGCGGCCGACCCGCCGCGGACGCTCGTCTTCGTGGAGGACGGCGCCGCGGTGAAACGCGCCCTCCGAACCGTCGAAGCGGTCGCGTAGCGCCCGCGGTGCGGCGCCGTCATCCCCGATCCGTCTCCGTCCCGGTTCCCGTCTCCGCCCCCGTCCCGGTCTCCGTTTCCCTCCCGCTCCCCTCGTCCCGGTCCTGGGCCCGCAGGATGCCGGGCAGGTCGTCGGCCAGGGCCGCGCGCCGGACGTGGGCGACCGCCCGGGGGTCCGGCCGGTCGTCCCCGCCGAGCACGTGGACGGCCCTGAGGCCCGCGCCGCAGGCGCCGCCGACGTCGGCCTCGGGATCGTCGCCCACGTGGACCGTCCGCTCCGGGGCGGCCCCCAGCGCGTCGCAGGCGGCCGCGAAGGCCCGGGGGTCGGGCTTGCCCGCGGGGAGGTCGCCGGTCACGACCACCGCGTCGAACGCGTCAGTCCACCCCAGGCGCTCGACCTTCGCCCGCTGGGCGCGGACGGAGCCGTTGGTCAGCAGGCCGACCCGGTAGCGCTCCCGGAGGTCGGCGAGCAGTCCGGCCGCCCCCGGCACGGGGACCAGCGCGTCGTTCACCCGCTCGCGGTAGGCGGCCGCCAGCGCCGCCGGGTCCACGCCCTCGACCCCCCGCTCGTCGAGCAGCGCCGCGAACGTCGCCGCCCGCGTCTCCGCGGTCAGGTTGTCGGCGTGCGCGTCGAGGTACGCCTCGCGCGAGAGGACCGGCGCCCCCACCGCCTCGCAGGCCTCGCGCAGCAGGGTCGCCCGGTCGCGGCGGGTGACCGCGAGGGTGTCGTCGAGGTCGAACGAGACCGCGTCCACGCCGCACATACCCGGCCTACTCCGCCGGCGGAAAAGAGCGTGCCGCTCCGACCGCACCCGCGTCTCTTTGCGGGTCCGCCGCTCCCCCCGGCGGGTCCGCCCGCGCCTTTTTGTCCCGGCGCGCGAACCTCCCCCCGTGACCCTCGACCCCGTCCACGTCGACGGCATCGCGGACCTCGCGAGCGCCATCGCCCGGACGGTCGACGCCGACGACCACGAGGCCCTCGCCGAGACGGTCTGGGAGGAGTGGCTCCCCCTGTACGACGACGAGGGCGACCGGCCGCTGGTCGAACCCCTCGGCGAGAAGCGCCTCCGCTCGGTCCCCGTCGAGGACGCGGCGCTCGTCGAGCGGCCGTTCCCGACCGTCCACGGCCTCGACAGCGGCACCATCAACCCGACGACGTTCAAGAACGGCCTGGTCGTCGACGTCGCCCAGGCCGCGATGGGCGCGGTCCCCTCCGACCTGGACCTCCACCGCTCGCGGCACCTCGTGGCGACCGTTCACGCCGCCGACGCCACCCTCGATTTCGGCACCGACTGGACCCACTGGGACGAGGGGTACAGCCGCCGGAAGGTGCTGCACGCCCCGCGGGTCAACCGCTTCGCCGAGGGCGTCGTCCACGCGCTCTCGCTGTACCTCGCGGAGGGAACCCACGCGCTCTTTCACGAACACGTCGTCGAGGACCTCCTCCTGCTCGACGGGCCGATCTACCCGACCGAGGTGCTGTCCTGGCGCGACCGGGAACCGGAACTGCGCGACCTCGCGCGCGAGGCCTCCCCGCGGCGCGTCGTCGAGAACTACGTCCGCCTGGCCGAGCGACTGCTCGCCCGGGACGTCGCGCTCGCCGGCTTCGTGAAGAACCCCTCGGGGGTGGCGCTGGTGCGGGCGCTCCGGGACCGGGGCGTCGAGGCCCCGTGGGCCGACGACGCGGCGCTCTTCGTCGGCCTGCTCGAACGCCGCGTCGACGGGGAGCGGGCGACCGACCGCCTCACCTTCACCTCGTGGTTCGTCTCCCGGACGGGCACCGACCGGGTCTTCGCCGCCGACGGGGACGGGTTCGCGGTCGAGCGGAGCCTCGACCCGGCGGCCTACGAGGTGACGTTCATGCTCGTCTACGACCCCCGCGACGACGTGCTCTTCCGCGTCGAGGCGCCCCGGGCGGTCACCGACGACCCCGACCGCCGCGACCGCCTGACCCGGCAGGTGCTCCACGACGTCGCGGTCGCCCGCGGCCCGCCCCCGGCGGTGGCGAAGGCCGACGAACTCGCGCGCATCGGCCGCGAGGAGACGGCCGCGCTCCGCCGGAAGTTCGAGGACCGGCTGGACTCCGAGCACGTCCGCACCTACGACGACGTGCGCTGGGCGCCCGAGTGAGCGCCCGCGCCGGCGCCCGGGCGGGACCGGACCGGACCGGGGCGGGGGCGGGCGTCAGGCGGTGTGCGGGTCGGCCGTCACGACCTCGACCCGCACCTCCTCGGCGGGAACGCCGACCCGGGCGAACTGGGTCCGGACGTGCTCCTTGGCGGCCGCGACCGCCGCGTCCCGCGTGTCGAAGCCCCGGGGCATCGGCGACTCGAAGGCCACGTTGAGCTCCCGGCCCCCGATCTCGGCGTGCGAGCCGCCGCTCTCGACCTCGTAGAACTCGTCGCAGACCCAGACGTACGCGGCGTCGACGTCCGGCGCCCCCCGGAACGAGG
This sequence comes from Haloferacaceae archaeon, assembly GCA_042219485.1. GTDB lineage: Archaea > Halobacteriota > Halobacteria > Halobacteriales > Haloferacaceae > CAZMLQ01. Next base: position 6,012 of record JBDGPV010000042.1, on the reverse strand, counting down.
GGGGGTCCTCGCCGCGCTCGTAGACCGTGCCGGTCAGCGTCGTCCCGCCGCCGTGACCGCGCACCAGCAGCATGGACCGGGGGTAGGGAGCGGGCACACAAAAGGGGTGCGCGACGGTCGCCCGCCGCGGCCGGGGGGCGCGCGGCGTCCCGCGTCGCCCCCCGCCCCGTTCCGGGCGAAAGGGGTTTAGCCCCCGTCGCCGTGACGTGTGCCATGTCCGACCTGGGGGACTTCACGGAGTTCCCGGCCGACGCCGACGACGCCGACGGGGACCCCGACGACGGCGACGACCCGGCGGCCGCGCCCGACACCGATGCCGGCCCGGCGGACGGGGACGGCCCCCCCGGGGACGGGGGAGCGGGGGAGGGCACGGACGCCGGATCCGACCCGGACGACCGCTTTGCCTCCTACGACGTCGATCCCGCGGGAGTCGAGGGGGGCATCGGCGCCGTCTCGGTCTCCCAGGGCCTCCGGGTGGCCGAGGACGGCAGCGAGACGACGCTGCGGGCGTTCGTCACGACCGGCAACCGCGACGCGGTCCGCCTCGGCACCTACCTCACCGTCCCGTACCCGGACGGCGAGGCGCTGTTCTGCCGGATCACCGCCCTGGAGTACGCCCAGGAGTTCCGATCGGACGACGCCACCGAGATCCACGCCCGGCGGGCGATGCGCCGCGAGGGCGTCGAGGAACGCGACTACAAGTTCATGGCGTCGCTGGATCCCGTCGCGGTGCTGTTCGAGGGCGACGACGGCCTGCAGCGGCGGATGACCGACCGGGTGCCCAAGCCCGGCGCGGTCGTCCGCCGGGCCGAGGACCCCGACCGGATCAAGACCGGGCTGAAGATCCCGGCCGAGGGGATCTTCGTCGGCCACCTCTCGGTCGGGGGCGAGACGGTCCGCACCGCGGCCGACCCGCCGACCATCGACTACCGCCTGAACGACGACAGCGAGGCGGGCGACCCGCTCGTCTTCCGGCACACGCTGATCGCCGGGGGCACCGGCTCGGGCAAGACTCACGTCGCCAAGAACGTCCTCCGCCAGCTCCTGGCCGAGGGCCACACCTACGGGATGGACGACGGCCGCGATGTCCGGCCGGCGGTCGTGCAGTTCGACCCCCAGGACGAGTACGCCCAGATGCACGACGACAACCCGGCCGTCGACGACGCGACCGCGCGCCGGCTGGAGCGGGAGGGGGTCGCTCACGGCGGCCACGACGACACGCTCTGTCTCGTCCCGAAGGTGCGCGGGCACACCTACCCGGGCGACGGCCACCGGGCCGAACAGCTCCGCTTCACCGTTCCCTTCTCGATGACCCGCTCGCGACCGTGGCTGGTCGCCGGCGCGAGCCTCAACGACAACCAGTACGGCGCGTTGCGGGAACTGCTCGACCGGTTCTTCGACCGGTACGGCGGCGACGGCACCTACGACCAGTTCCTCTCGTTCCTCGACGACCCGGCGCTGCGGGAGGAACTCGACGAGTCGGGGCGGGTCCACGAGGCGACCTACGACGCCGTCGTCCGCCGGGTTCGGGCCGCCCCAGGGGCGGTCTTCGACGCCGACGCCCCGGCCGTCACCGAGGTCGTCTCCGACCTGGTCCGCCCCGGCGGGCTGACGGTAGTGCCCACCTACCACCTCACGGACAGCCGGGCGGCCGAGACGGTCGTGCTCGCGGTCGCCAGCCTGCTGGTCGACGAGAAGCTGTCGAACGACCCCGACCACCCCAGGATCGCGGGGACGCCGCTCGTCCTCGGGATGGACGAGGCTCACAACTTCCTCACCGACGCCGACAGCGTGCAGGCCCGGAAGGTGATACGGACGTTCACCGAGGCCGCGAAGCAGGGCCGCAAGGAGCGGCTGGGGCTCTTCCTGATCACGCAGGACCCACAGGACGTGGCCGACCCCGTCTTCAAGCAGGTCAACACCCGCCTCGTGTTGAACCTGGGCGACGAGGACGCGATCTCGGCGGTCAACATCCCCGCGACGCTGGAGGACAAGGTGCCCTACATGGAGCGGGGACGGATGGTCGTCTACTCGCCCGACAACTCCGAACCCGTCGAGGTGACCGGGCTGCCGGTCTGTGTCACCCGCCACGGCGACTGACCGGCGGCCACACGCCCGTCGCCCGCCGCGTTCGGCCCGCCCGCGCGCCCGACGCCTTTTGAGTCCGGGCGGCCTACGCCCGCGCATGGCCGAGCGCCTCCTCGTCGCCGTCGACGGCTCCCCGCCCGCCGAGACGGCGCTGGCGTTCGCGGCCGATGAGTGGCCCGGCGCGACCCACCTCCTGCTCCACGTGATCGATCCGATCGCCGGCGGCTACGACGTCGCCGCCGTCGGCCCGACGAGCGAGGAGTGGTACGAGCGCGAGCGCGAGCGGGCGGAGCGCCTGCTCGACGCCGCGCGCGAGTCGCTCGACGGGCCGGCCGAGACCCACGTCGAGGTCGGCCGCCCGGCCCGGACCATCGTCGAGGCCGCCGGGGCCGACGCGCTCGACCCGGACCACGTCGTCGTCGGCAGCCACGGCCGCGAGGGCGTCTCCCGGGTCCTCCTCGGGAGCGTGGCCGAGACCGTCGTCCGGCGCTCCCCGGTCCCCGTCACGGTGGTCCGGTGAGCCGCGGGGGTTCTCAGAAGATGTTCGCCTGGCGGTAGACGCTGATGCCCTCGTCGGTGATCTCGTAGGGCTTCGTCTCCCGCGAGTGGTTGGCGTTTCGGATCTTCTGGATCTCGACGGCCAGCCGCGTCTCGCGGAAGTCCGAGGGCCGGACGTACTGGAGGACGAACACCGCGTCGGCGAGGTACTCGATGATCCCGTACCGGGACGCGTACGCGCTCTCCTGGCTGGCCTCGCTGGTCACCATCGTGGTGACGCCGGCCTCCTTCAGCGACCGGGCGAACTCGAACACCTCGCTCCGGCGCCGGGACGGGTCGTCGTACATCATCTCGAGCAGGGAGACGGAGTCGAGCACCAGCCGGTCGGCGCCGAACCCTTCGATGAGTTCCGGGAGCTCCGAACTGACCGACGAGAGGCTGTTGGCCATCTCGATCGGGTCGAAATCGACCACCGCCAGCCGCTCCTCGTCGACGTAGCCGGAGAAGTCGAGGTCCTTCTCGTCGGCCGTCTCGATGACGTGACTCCGGCTCTCCTCGAGGGTGATGTAGACCGCGCGCTCCCCCTCGGCGAGGCCGTGGTGGAGGAACTGGAGCCCGAACGTCGTCTTGCCCGTCCCGGCGCTCCCGATGACGGCCATCAGCGACCGGAGCGGGATGCCGCCGAGGATCATCTCGTCGAGGCCCTCGATCCCGACGGCGATCCGATCGATCTCGGATTCGAACTCCGCGTCCTCGTCGAAGGACGCGGCCCCGCCGCCGAACCCGCCCCCGCCACCGCCGCCTCCGCCACCGCCGAGGCCGCCGAACGCGCCCTCGCCGCCGCCGGGTCCCGCCCCCGCGCCGGCGCCGCCCCCCGCTCCCGCCTCGTCCGTGCTGCCGGTCACCTCGGGGTCCGGCGCGTTTCGGAGTGCGGTCGCGAAGTCCTCGTCGAACGGGTCCCCGTCGTCCCCCTCGTTGCCGTCGCCGGTCCCGTCGTCGTCGACCCCGCCGCCGGCGTCGAGGCCGTCCCCGCCGAACGCGTCCGCGCCGCCCGTCGGTCCCTCGTCCCTTCCGGGTTCGCCGACCTCGCCGTCCCCCGTCGTGTCGTCCGTCTCCCCGTCCGCCCCCTCCTCGTCCTCGTCCTCTTCGGCGAGCGCCCGCTCGAACCAGTCCTCGTCGTCGCCGCTCATCGGCGCTACTCCCGAACGACGCCCGGCGAGCGCGGTCGCGAATCCATCGCCTCCCCTTCCGTCCCCGCCGATATGAATGTTGTCGCCCGGGGGGCGTCCGGCCCGACGCGCCCGCGGCCCCGGGGACGGCCGCCCGGTCGCCCGGTCCCGCCGGACCGTCCGCCGGGCCGGGCACGCCCCGCCGGCCGTCAGGGGGCGTCCCGGAGGTCCTCGACCGCTCCGGCCCGGATGGCCGCCCCGGCGGCCTCGTCGGCCCGGCGCACCAGTTCGGCCTCCAGGGTCGCCGGCTCCGCCCCGGTGAGCGACGTGTGCGAGAGGACGACGTGGACCACCTCCGGGGGGAGCCCCGCCTGCGCCGCCGGAACGATCCCGTAGTAGGGGTGGCCGAACAGGTCGTAGACCCGGGTCCTGCCGTCCCGGTCGAACTCGTAGAGCTTGCTCACGTCGTGGACGAGCGCGGCGGCGAGCAGCAGGTCGCGGGAGATGGCGGCCGGCCGGCGATCCTCGAGGCGGTCGGCGAGCGCCTCCGCGCCGGCGACCACGTCGTTCACGTGATCGACCAGCCGCTCGTCGGGCAGGTCGAGGGCGTCCTGTACGGGCGGCGACCAGGGCGCTTCGGCGAGCGTCCAGCCGGTCTCGTCGAGCGCGGTCGTCCAGGCGTCGACCACCCCCGCCCGGAGGTCGTCGTCGGCGATGCGGTCGATCGCGGGGAACGCCTCGCGGACCGCGCCCTCGCTCCCGTCCCCGCTTTCGTTTTCACGTTCGCGTTCGCCGTCTCGGCTCATGGCGCCCCCGTACGCCGGCGGCCGGATAAAACGGCCGGGGTCGCGCCGCGCCCGGCGCGCGGCTCGGCTCACTCCGCCGCGTCGCCCGTCCGCTCGCCCCACCGCTCGGTCCGGCGCGGCCGGTCGCTGATCGCGGCGACGTCGATGTCCTCGTCGCGGGCCCGGAGGGCGTCGAGCGTCGCCTTCGCGCTCGCGTGCGTCGAGAAGTAGGTCACCGTCTCCTCGACGGCCACCTCCAGGGGCCCGCGCTGGCGGGAGACGATGAGGTCGATCTCGTCGTTCCGGATGGCCTCGGCGAAGGCCTCCTCGTCGTCGAACTCGACCAGGTCGAAGAACTCGGCGAACCCCTCGCGGAGTTCCCGCCCCGCCGCCGAATCGGGATCGGGGAACTCGTCGGCCGAGAGGTCGACCACCGCCGTCCCCCCCGCCGGGATGGGCTTGCCGACCGCCGACTGGGCCTTCTCGTAGGCCTTGCCGACGGTCGTCGCCGTGCCCATCACCTCGCCGGTGGACTTCATCTCCGGGCCGAGCCGTGGATCGGAGCCGGGCAGGCGGTCGAAGGGCAGGACGACCTCCTTGATGCTCACCTTCTCCGGGATGCGCTCGTCGACGTCGAGGTCGGCGAGCGAGCGGCCGGCCATCACCTTCGCCGCGATCTTGGCGATCGGGACGCCCGTGGCCTTCGAGACGAACGGGACCGTCCGCGAGGAGCGCGGGTTGGCCTCGATCACGTACACCTCGGGCTCGGCCGCGGGGTCGTGCACGCCGGTCACCGCGAGCTGGACGTTCAGCAGGCCGACGGTGTCGAGCGCCAGCGCGACCTTCTCGGTCACCTCGCGCACCCGGGCCACCGTCTCCTCGTCGAGCGACTTCGGCGGGATCATGCACGCCGAGTCGCCCGAGTGGACGCCCGCGGACTCGATGTGCTCCATCACCCCGCCGATCAGCACGTCCTCGCCGTCGGAGACGGCGTCCACGTCCAGTTCGACCGCGTCGGCCAGGAACTCGTCGACGAGGATCGGCTTGTCCGGCGAGACGCGGACCGCCTCCTCGATGTACTCCTTCAACTCCTCGTCGTCGTAGACGACGTCCATCGCGCGCCCGCCGAGCACGTACGACGGGCGGACGAGCACGGGGTAGCCGAGGTCGTTCGCGAGTTCGAGCGCCTCGGCCTCGCTCGTCGCCGCCCCCCCCTCGGGCTGGGCGATCCCCAGGTCGTCCATCAGGCGGTTGAACCGGTCGCGGTCCTCGGCCAGGTCCATCGCCTCGACGCTCGTCCCCATGATCTCCGCGTCCAGGCCGCGGCGGTCGAGCTCCGCCCGGAGCGGGTCGCCGACGTTGACGGAGGTCTGCCCCCCGAACTGGACCATCACCCCGTCGGCGTCGGCCGCCTCGACGACGTCGGCGACCTCCTCGGCGGTGATGGGCTCGAAGAACAGCCCGTCGGAGGT
>JBDGPV010000019.1:0-33600 GCA_042219485.1 Haloferacaceae archaeon | reverse complement strand
CCCATGTAGAAGTGCGGGATCCGCATCCACTCGCGGTCGATCCGGTCGTCGAGGGTCGCCGGCTCCCAGTACCGGGCCTTCCGGTCGCGGTAGAGGTCGTCCAGGCGATCGGGGGTCAGGCCCTCGCCGTCCTCGACGACCTCGTGGACGGCCCGCTCGAAGTCGGCGAACATCGTCTGCCGGAAGAGGGTCGACCGGACGCGTTCGAGGTACTCGTCGAGGACGTGCCACCGGAACCGGTCGTCCTCGACGGTCGAGAGCAGGTGGCGGGTGAGCAGCGTCTCGTTGACCGTGCTGGCCACCTCGGCGACGAAGATCTCGTAGTCGCTGTACTGCCACGGCTGGGCCTCGTTGGCGAGCAGGGAGTGCATCGAGTGCCCGAGTTCGTGGGCCAGCGTGAACAGCGACGCCACGTCGTCCTGGTAGTTCATCAGGACGAACGGCTGGGTGTCGTAGGTGCCCGACGAGAACGCGCCCGAGCGCTTGCCCCGGTTCTCGTAGACGTCGACCCAGCGCGACTCCAGGCCCTCGGCCAGCCGCTCCCGGTACGTCTCGCCCAGCGGCGCCACCGCGTCGAGCACGTGCTCCCGCGCGTCCGCGTAGGGGATCTCCGGCGGGTCGTCGCCGGTCGTGGAGGCGTAGAGGTCCCACGGACGCAGGTCGTCGACGCCCAGCGCCGCCCGCTTGAGGTCGGCGTGACGGTGCAGGGCGTCGAGGTTGCGCTCGACGGCGTCGACCAGCGTGTCGTAGACCGCGACCGGGACGTTCGGGCCGTCGAGCGCCGCCTCGCGGGCCGTCCCGTAGTCCCGGGCGCGGGCGAGTTTGACGTCCGCGGTCACGCTCTTTCGCAGCGCCGTCCCGACGGCGTTGTGCACCTCCCCCCACCGGTCGTAGAACGCGTCGTGGACCTCGCGGCGGAAGCCCCGAGCCGGGTGTTTCTGGAGCGTCGTGAAGTTTCCGAGCGTGATCTCGACGGGGTCGCCGTCGGGACGCTCGACCGACGGGAACTCCATGTCGGCGTTGGCCAGCATCGAGTAGACGTCGCTCGCGGCGTCGGTCACCTCCGAGAGGTCGGCCAGCAGTTCCTCGACCTCCGGCGACCTGGTGTGGGGTCGGGTCCGGCGGGCGTCCTCGACCATGTGCTCGTACTCGGCCAGCGCGGGTTCCGTCCCGACGTACGCCGCGAACGCCTCCTCGTCGAGGGCCTGCAGTTCCGGCTCGATGTAGCTGGCGGCGCTGCGGGCCCGGGCGGTCAGCGACTCCGCGCGCGAGACCATCGCCTGGTACTCGTCGACGCGGGTGTCCTCGCTGGCCCGGAGGTTGGCGTAGGTCGCGACCCGGGCGACGTCCCGCATCACGTCCTCGTGGGTCTCCAGGGCCGAAAGCAGGGTGTCGGCGGACTCGGTCAGCCGCCCCTCGTAGGCCGCGACCTCCGGGATCCGCTCCTCGGCGTCGGCGAAGGCCGCCTCCCACGCCTCGTCGCTCTCGAAGACCGACGACAGGTCCCACTTGTGCGCGGGGTCGATGTCGCCGCGCTCGGGCACCGAACTCATACGCCCCGGGAGGGGCCGCCGGGTGGTAAGCCTTCGCTCCCCGGTCCCGGAGTCAGGCCTTTGTGCGGCCGCGCCGAACGGGCCGCATGCTCGACGCGGCGCTCGGCCGGGCCTGGACCGACGACCGGCCGTGGGACCTCCTGACGGAGCTGACCGACATCGGGGGACGGCTCGGCGGGAGCCCGGCCGAGCGGGCGGCCGCCGACCTGCTGATCGACGCGCTCGACGACGCCGGGGTCAGGGAGGTGGCGGCCGACCCGTTCCCGACGCGGGCCTGGCGGCGCGGCGACTCCCGGCTCGAACGCGGCGGGACGGTCCACGGGACGGTGGCGCTCCCGTACGCCCCGCCGGCCGACGTCGCCGGCGACCTGGTGGACGTGGGCCACGGCCTCCCCGGGGAGATCCCGAACGACCTCGACGGCGCGGTGGCGGTCGCCTCCACGGACACCCCGCCCGGAAGCCGGTTCGTCCACCGGCTGGAGACGTTCGGCGCCGCCGTCGAGGCCGGCGCCGAGGGGTTCGTCTTCGCCAACCACCGTCCCGGACAGCTCCCGCCCACCGGGACCCTCGGGTTCGACGCCGAGGCGCCGGCGCCCGGCGTCGGCGTGAGCCACGAAACCGGCGAGCGCCTGCGCGCGAACGGGGGCGGGGACGACGGGAGCGAGGAGGTCCGCCTGGTCGTCGAGAGCGAGACCGTCGCGGGCGAGAGCCGCAACGTGGTCGGGCGGGTCGGCCCCCGGACGGCCGAGGAGGTGGTGCTCGTGGCCCACTACGACGCCCACGACGTCGGCGAGGGGGCCCTGGACAACGGCTGCGGGGTGGCCGTGGCGGTCGCGGCGGCGGCCCTGCTCGCCGCCGGCGAGCCGGACCTGGAGCGGGGCGTCCGCGTCGCGCTGGTCGGCTGCGAGGAGACCGGACTGGTCGGGAGCGAGCACCTGGCCGACGGCCTCGACCTCGACCGGGTGGCGGGCGTGGTCAACGTCGACGGGGCCGGTCGGGACCGCGACCTCGTTGCGATGAGCCACGCCTCGGACGCGACCCGGGCGGTCGCCGAGCGGGTGGCCGATCGGACCGGCCACCCCGTCCCGGTGCGCGAGCGGCCACACCCGTTCAGCGACCAGTGGCCGTTCGTCCGGCGGGGCGTGCCGGCGCTCCAGTTGCACAGCGGCGGCGGGGAACGGGGGCGCGGGTGGACCCACACGGCGGCCGACACCCGCGACAAGGTCGACCGGCGGGACCTCCGCGAGCACGCGATGCTCGCGGCGCTGCTCGTCGTCGGGATGGCCGGCGCCGACCTCCCCCGCCTGGAGACGGACGCGCTCGTCCGGGCGCTGCGGGACGCCGAGTACGAGACGGGGATGCGGGCCGCCGGCCTGTGGCCAGACGAGTGGGACTGACCGCCGGAACGGGAGGAGCGGGCCCGGGCGCGGCCGACGACGCCCGGGGGCCGGGGCGGCCCGCGGGCCTACGCCAGCGCGGCGACGTCGTGCAGCGAGTCCACCACGTGGGTCGGCTCGACGGCGAGGTCGTAGTCCGCGCGGTGGGGGCGCCGGAGGAAGGCGGCGTCGGCCCCGGCGGCGGCGGCGGCCCGGAGGTCGGCGTTGCTGTCCCCGACGAGCAGCGCGTCGGCCGGCGCGACCCCGAGGTCGGCGAGCGCGCGGTCGAGGTAGTGGGTGGCCGGCTTCTTGCGCCGGAGGCCCCGGAGGGACGGCTCGCGCCCGTAGGCGGCGCCGAACAGGCCCCGGAGGCCGAACCGGTCGAGGATCGCCTCGATCGTGGCGTGCTGATTGTTGCTCACGAGGCCGAGGGGCCGGTCGAGGTCGCGCAGCGCGGCCACGTCGCCGTACGGTGGCTTCGCGCCCGTCGCCAGCGCGGCCCGCTGGGCGCCGGCGGCGCGGGCCTCGCAGGCCGCCCAGAACGCCGCCGGGTCGATCCCGCACCGGTCGCAGGCCCGCTCGATCCGGTCGGGGTCGCCGTCCGCGGCCGCCGCCGTGCCGTCGGGCGGTGGATCGACGCCGAAGGCCGCGAACGCCCGCGCGGCCGCCCGCCGGAGCAGCCGCCGCTCGGTCGGGACGACGAGCACGCCGTCGTTGTCGAACACCACCGCCGCGTAGCCCATGTCCGCCGCACGGGCCGGGGGTACAGGGGCCTTGTCATCTCAGCCGAGGCCGTCGAGCACGCGGCCGGCGACCCGGGCGGCGCCGAGCGCCCGCGTCCGGCGCTCCCGGAACGCCGACCGCGCCCCCTCGACGGCCGCTCCGTCGGCCGCGAACGACAGGTCCGGGTACGCGACGTCCGCGAGGACGAGCGGCTCGGCCGGCGCCGGCGCGACGCCCGCCGGCCCGTCGAGCGGGTCCGGGCCCAGCACCCGGTCGATCCGCCCGGGGTCGGCGCCCGCCCCGACCTCCGCGAGCAGGCCGACGAGGCGGCGGACGAGCTGCCGGGGGAACCCACCGGCGGTCGCCCGGACGACCAGGAACTCGCCCTCGCGGTCGCAGTCGGCCGCGAGGTCCCGGACCGTCCCCCGGTCGTCGGGCGTGAGGTTGTGGAAGTCGTGCTCGCCGGAGAGGCGGTCGAGCGCGGCCGCCACCCGGCCGTCGTCGGTCCGGTCGGGCGGCGCGTGGAGGTAGTAGACGTACGTCCGCGCGACCGCGTCGTGGGTGGCGTGGAAGCCGTCTGGGGCCTCGGCGGCCGCCCACGGGCGGACCGCGCCGGGGAGTTCGCTGCCCAGCGCCGCCGGCGAACACCAGTCGGGCGCCGCGAACGCGACGGTCTGTGCGACCGCCGAGACGCCGGCGTCGGTCCGGCCGGCGGCGGCGTAGCCCGGCGGCGGGCCGCCGTCGGTCACGCCGAGGGCGTCGAGGGCGTCGAACAGCGCCCCCTCGACGGTCCGGACGTCGGGCTGGCGCTGGAACCCGTGAAACGGGCGGCCGTCGTAGGCGACGCGGTAGGCGCGCACGGGGACCGGTAGGGGGGCCGCCGACAAAGGCGGCGGGGTCCCGGTCGCCAGGCGGCCCCCGACGCCGCCGGGCCCTCAGGCGAAGTCGTCGTACGTCGGCGCCGCGTGCTCGCCGGGGAACGCGTCGACCGGAACCGTCGTCTGGTCGCCGGAGGCCATCTCCTTGACGGTCACCTCGCCGTCGGCGAGGTCCTGTTCCCCGACGATGACGACGGTCCCGGCGTTGATGCCGTCGGCGTAGGAGAGCTGTGCGCCGAAGGAGCGGTCGAGGACGTCGGTCTCGACGACGTGGCCCCGGTCGCGGAGGTCGCGGGCGATGCGGGCGGCGGTCGCCCGGGTGTCGCCAACCCGGAGCACGTAGTAGTCGGTGGTCACCGCCTCCTCGGGCCAGACGCCGGCGCGCTTCAACAGCAGGGAGAGGGTGGCGTGGCCGGGGGCGACGCCGACGGCCGGGGTCGGCGGGCCGCCGAAGCTCTCGATGAGGTCGTCGTACCGGCCGCCGCCGAACACCGACCGCGACACCTCGCCAGCGGTGTCGAAACACTCGAAGACGACGCCGGTGTAGTAATCGAGCCCCCGGGCGGTCTCCAGCGAGAGGGTGCAGTGCTCGCGGACCCCGAAGTCCTCGGCGGCCGCGAGCACCGCGCGGAGGTTCTCGACGGCCGCCGCGACCTCGCTCCCGCCGAACGCGACCAGCGCGTCGAGGTCCTCGCTCGCCAGCAGGTCGTCGAACTCCGCGGCCTGGCCGTGCGAGAGGCCGGCGTCGGTCAGCAGCCCGTAGTACTCCGCCTCGTCGACCTTCGCGGACTTGTCGACCGCCCGGATGGCCGCGCGGCGGTCCACGTCGGCGTCGAACGCGTCCAGCAGGCCGGAGAGCACGTCCCGGTGGGAGACGCGGAACTCGAAGTCGCCCGCCTCCAGCCCCAGGTCGAGGAGCGCGTCGGCCGCGACCGAGAGCACCTCGGCGTCGGCCGACGGCTCCGCGGAGCCGAAGACGTCGATGTTCGTCTGGTAGAACTCCCGGAACCGCCCCTGCTGGACCTGCTCGTACCGCCAGAACGGGCGGGTGGAGAACCACTTGATCGGCTTGGCGAGCGCCTGTCCCCGGTCGACCACCATCCGCGCCACCGTCGGCGTCAGTTCCGGCGTCATCGCCACCGCCCGGCCGCCGCGGTCCTCGAACGCGTACAGCTCCTCGACGATCTCCTCGCCGCTCTTGTCCGTGTAGAGCCGCTGGCGCTCCAGGGCCGGGGTGCCGACCTCCCGGAAGCCGTACCGGCGGGCCGCGGCCTCGACGGTCTCGGTCATCGCCCGCCGGGCCGCCATCTCCCCGGGGTAGAAGTCCCGGAACCCCTTCAGCCGCTCGTACATGCCCGCGGCTTCGGGAACGCCGCGCTTGAAACCTGCCATTCGCCCCCGGGCCGGGAGCGGGCGCGTCGCCGGGGGCGATCAGTCCGTCCCCTCGGCCGCCCGCCCCGCATCGCGGAGCCCCCGCACCCGGGTCTGGACGTGATCCGGGAAGACCGCCTCGACGGCGTCGGGGCCGTGGGTCGCCGCGAGCAGGGCGCGGAGCTCCCCCTCGTAGTCGGCCCGGGGGATCGACCCGCTCGGGCCCGACTCGACGTCGAGGACGCGCTCGGCGAGCCGGTCGACGGCCCCGCGGCCGAAGCCGGCCAGCGGCGCCAGGTAATCGACCCCGTGGCGGTCCTCCAGGCTCTGGGCGGCCGCGCGCGGGACCGTCGGGACGCGGTCGTCTCGGCGGGTGCCGTCCGCGACCGCGTCCACGTCGAGGCCGGCGACGACCTCGAGGGCGTGCTCGTGGACCCGCTGGATCCCCCGCCGGGGGTAGCCGTCGGTCCACATCCGCTCGACGGCGTCGCGCGCCACCTCGCGGTCGAGGTCGACGGTGCGGAACGCGAACCGGTCGCCCAGCCGGTCGGCCGCCTCACGGGCGTGGGTCCAGTCGTCGGTGACGCCGAACCGGGCGGTGACCAGGCTGACATCGTAGAACGGGTCGAGGAGGAGCGCGGCCAGCGTCGAGTCCTTGCCGCCGCTGTACAGGAGCCCCAGGTCCATTCACCGGCGCCGGATGTTGAAGCTCTTCGAGTCGGGCTTGAGTTCGCTGAGGAGGTCCCGCATCTGGTCCTCGTCGATGCGGTCCTGGATGCGCCCGCTCCGGGCCAGGGCGACCAGCTGGCGCTCGACCTGCTCGGCGAACTCGGGTTTCGACATCTGGACCGCGTTGAGCCGCTGGCGGGCGCCGTCGGTGAGGTACTTTTTCAGCAGGGCCTCCTTCTGGGCCTCGGCCTGCTCCTGGGCGGCCTGTTCGGCCCCCTCGTCGCCGCCGCCCTCGGCCTGCTCCCGGAGCTCCTGCATCTTCTGCTCGCGGAGTTCCCGAAGCCGCTCGTCGTCTGGGTCGCCGCTCATACACGATGGTCGCGGCGTCAGCGGCAAAACGATTTCGGAGGGCGGACCCCGACGGCCCCATGGGGCGCGGGTGGGCGGCGGACGCCCGGGTGACGCGGGCTCAGGCGTAGCGTTCGAGGTCGGGGCGGTCGAGTTCCTCGAGCACCTGCTCGGCGGTCTCGTCGAGGAAGCTGTGCCCCTCGGGGGTGACCCGCCGCCCCTCGCCCTCGGCGATCGAGACCAGCCCCTCGTCCTCGAGCTGCTGGAGGCAGACGCGGATGATCTTCCGGCTGCCGGTCGTGGAGGACTCGGCGGCGACGCGGTACCGGGTCGAGCCCTGCTTCCGGCCGCCGTACTCCGTCGAGAGCCGGTCGACCCCGACGGGCTCTTTCAGCGCCACCTTCCGGAGCAGGCTGGCGGCGCGGCGGTACCAGAAGTCCTCCTGCTGGGGCGGGAGTTCGCGGCTCTCGCCCGTCTTGACGTAGCCCGCCCAGTCGGGCTCCTCGATGCGGCCCTCGAGCCGGTCGGCGAGCCCCTCGATGAGGTCCTCGGCCGGCACGTCGTGGATGGTGGCCATACCCCCCGATATCCCGGGATTCGGGTTAAATCCGTCGTCTTCGGCGGCACCGCGGGCGGGGGCCGCCGCCGGCGCCGGCACCGGCCGCCGCGGTCACGACGGCGCCCGGAAGCCGATGACGCCGGCCACGGGGCCGCCGATGAGCACCGGGGTCCAGTAGACGGCGCCGCGGAAGACGACGACCGCGGCCAGCGCGACCGGTTCGGTGACCGCCGGGAGCGGCGCGGCCACGAGCAGCGCGACGAGCACCGACTCGATGCCCCCGGCGCCGCCCGGCAGGGGCGTCACGCCCGCGATGGCCGCCACCGGGACGGCGAAGAACGCGACCGAGAGCGGGATCGGGACGCCGATCGCGCGGAAGGCGATCCAGAGGCCGAGCGTCTGGAACCCCCAGCCCAGCGCCGAGAACCCGAGCGCCACCGCGATCGCCCGCGGGTCGGCGGCGACGCGCTCGATGGCCCGGAAGAAGCCCGTGATCCGGCGCTCGATCCCCTCGGCCGTCGGCACCGGGACCCGGGGGAGGCGGCCGGCGACCCGCCGGATCAGGGGCGTCAGCCGCCCCACCAGCCGGCGTTCGAGCCGGTAGCGCCGCCGCCAGAGGGCGTAGACCGCCGCCGGGACCCCCACGGCCAGGACGACGACCGCGACGGTCGCGAGCGCGACGTCGCGGTTGGTGCCGAGGGTCACCTCGGTGGCGTAGTAGCCGGCGCCGAAGAGCGCGAGCACGATCGACGGGACGAAGTTGAGGGTGTCGACGCTGGCGATGGCCGCGAGGCCGGTCTCGTACTCGGCGTCCGTGACCCGCGAGACGAGCAGCGCCGTCACGGGTTCGCCGCCGGCCTGCCCGAACGGCGTCACGTTGTTCGAGAACATCGCGCCGGCGAAGACCAGGAACGCGGTGAGCCGCGAGACGCCGACGCCGAGCACCCCGAGCACCGTCCGGAGCGCGAGGCCCCACGCGGCCAGCCAGCAGACGGCGAGCCCGACCACCAGCGCGACCCGCCCGCGGTCGGCGCGGCGCAGGACCGCGAGCAGGTCACTCACCCCGACCAGCGAGACGAGCGCCGCGAGAACGACGAGCGCGCCGGCGAACCCGAGGGCGGTGGCGCGGACCTTCCGGCGGCTCATGCGGAGCACGTCGGGGGAGCGTCGCTTCAACCCACCGGAAGGTCGCCGGCGCGCGGCCGGGGCGTCCGGGGAGGGGGTGCCGTTCCGACGCCGTCGGCGCGCTCGACCGCGCGGGTGCCGGCGCGCCGCCGGGCGGCAGTCGCTGACCGTCACGGGCGCCGGGCGGACGGCCGGGGAGGGGACGGCGGGACGACGGGGGGACGATCGGGACCGCTCCGGCCCGATCCGGCCCGGCCCGATACGGGCGGCTTTTGGGGACCGGGGTTCGACCGGCCCCATGGACGAGCGCGAGGCGCTGTCGATGCTCGCCGCGACGCTCCCGGGGGCGGGCGACGACGCCGCCGTGATCGACGGGACGGTCGTGTCGACGGACATGCTCCACGAGACCACCGACTTCCCCGAGGGGACCACCCGCCACACCGCGGGCTGGCGGTCGGTCGGGGCCTCCCTCTCGGACGTCGCCGCGATGGGGGCCGAGGCGACGGCGGCGGTCGCCGCCTACGGCGCGCCGACCCTGGACCGGGAGGAGATCGAGGCGTTCGTCGAGGGGGCACGGGCGGTCTGCGAGGCGGTCGGGGCGCGGTACGTCGGGGGCGACCTGGACGAGCACGGCGAGTTCACCGCGGCCACGACGGCCCTGGGCGCCGTCGGGGAGCCGGTCTACCGCTCCGGGGCGACGCCGGGCGACGCCGTCTGCGTGACGGGGACCCTGGGTCGGACGGGGGCCGCGATCCGGCGCTTCCGGGACGGCGACGCGGAGCGGGGCAACGAGCTCTTCCGGTTCCAGCCGCGGGTCGCCGCGGGCCGGGCGCTGGCCGGCCGCGCGAGCGCCATGCTCGATTCGAGCGACGGGCTGGCGCGGTCGGTCCACCAGCTCGCCGCGGCCAGCGACTGCGGGATCGCGCTCTCGTGGGACGCCCTCCCGGTGGACGACAGCGTCGCGGCGGTGGCGACCGACGACGACGACCGGCGGGAGCTCGCGGCGTTTTTCGGCGAGGACTTCGAACTGGTCTGTACCGTTCCCGATGCGGAACTTGCGGCCGCCCGCGAGGCGTGTCCCGTCGCGCTGACCCGGGTCGGCGAGGTCGTGGCCGCCGACGAGGGCGTGACCGCCGACGGCGACCCGCTGCCCGACCGGGGGTACGTCCACGGCGACGGGGAGTGAGCCGGCCGGTCAGCCGACGATCTGGACCGGGACCGCGAGGAAACAGAGCGCGCCGATGGCGAACGTACAGAGTCCGACGAGCTGGCGGCGCCAGCCGAGCGGCGTCTCGTCCATCGGGGTCGCGGGACCGCCGTACGCGAGCGCGCCCGCGACCAGCCCCCAGAACGCCCAGAGCCCGACCGACTCGTTGAGCCCGAGGCCGCGGCCGAAGTGGAGGTAGCCGGCCAGCCCGAACAGCGCGATCGGGACCAGGGCCGCGACGGTCTCCTGGCGCTCGCCGAGCATCGCACGGACCATGTGTCCCCCGTCGAGCTGGCCGACGGGCAGGAGGTTCAGGACGGTGAAGAACATCCCGATCCAGCCGCCGATGATGACCGGGTTGACCGTCTTGCCCGGGGCGGCGTAGCCGGTCGGCTGCCCGATGGCCGCCGCGATGAGATCGAGCAACGGCGGGTTGTTGAAGACGATGACCTGGCCGTCCGAGGCCAGCACCTCCGGCGGGACGCTCACCGGGGGCAGCGAGAGGCCGACGACGGTCACCACGACGGTGGCCGCCAGCCCGGCCAGCGGCCCGGCGACGCCGATGTCGAACAGGGTCCGCCGGTCCGGCATCCGGCCCCGGATCCGGATGATGGCCCCCAGCGTCCCGAACGGGAAGACGAAGGGAATGAGGTAGGGCAGCGAGACGTCGACCCCGTGGTACCGGCCGACCAGGTAGTGACCCAGTTCGTGGGCCGACAGCACGCCGAGCACCGCCGCGGTGAACGGCCACGCCTCGAGGACCCGGAGCGGGTGGTCGAGGAGCGTCGACGGCGGGATGTAGTACCACGCCAGCGCACCGACGTACAGGGTCGAGAGGACCGTCGCGACGAACAACCCGATGTTCTTCCACGGGACCCCGTCGATCTCCGGGGAGAACGGTTCGGCCACCACGACGATCTCGCCCGCCTGCCGGCCCGAGGAGAGCTTCAGGTCGTAGCCCGCGTCGCGGAAGGCCGGCGAGAGCTCCCTGACCAGCACCCGCTTCGGGACCAGCGACTCGCCGTAGTAGAGGACGCGGTCGCCGTCGCGGCGCGTCTCGTGGAGGTGAAACAGCGACCGGAGGCGGTCGGTCGGGGGACCGGTTGCCGACGACTCCGGGGCGCTCATCGTACGCGTGGTTGGGCGGGAACGGGCATAAATGACAGGGGGGAACAGCGATGGAGCCGCAGGGACGCCGGCACCCGCGCAGGGGGAGCCGCGAGCGCGGCGGGGACCGGGGGCGGCGCCCGCGCGGGGCCGGCGCTCACGCGGGTTCGACGCGCCAGGTGGTCGCGCTCGTGTACGACCACTTCTCGACCGTCAGGTCGGTCGCGGAGTCGCGGAGTTTCACCATCAGTGCGCCGATCTCCTTGGGCGAGAGGCCGACCTCGTCGGCGATGAACTTGCTCTTGAAGTACATCTCGCCGTCCTGGGCCTTCTGCAGGAGGTAACGCCTGAGGCGTTCCTCCTTCGGGAGGTCGTCGCCGTCGGCGTCGTCGGTGGAGGGGTTTGCGCTTGCGCTCATTGCTCCACCCGTCCGTAGGGACCCTCGACCCCATATAAAGGGGTGAACGTTCGTGAGAGTTCGGACCGTTTCCGGGTGAATCGGCGCGAACCGGGCCGCCAGCGACGGCTGCTAACTCTTCGAGACGTTTTATACTCCGTCCTGGTTCTTTTATCTCGCTGTTATTCTTCGCGGTTATTCCGGCGCCGGAGCGCGGGCTCGCGGGGGCCGATCGGCCGGGGGCGGGACGCGAGTCGCGGGGGGCGCGGGCACGGGCGCGGGCTATCGGTCGCGCTCGTGGACCCAGAAGTCGTCCTCGACGGTGGTCTCCTTTTTGAACAGCGGCACCTCCGCCTTCAGCCGGTTTATGCCGTCTTCGACGGTCCGAAAGGCCTCCTCGCGGTGGCCGGCGAGCACGACCACGAAGACGATGTCCTCGCCGGCCTCGACGACGCCGGTACGGTGGTGGAGGAGCACCTCGTGGACCCCGTCCCGCGCCCGGAGGTCCTCGCGGATGGCCGCCAACCGCTCGTCGGCGACGCCGTCGTACTTCTCGAACTCCAGGCGGAGCGTCCGCGGGTCGTCGGGGTCGTCCCGGGCCCGGACGCGACCGGTGAAGGTGGCGACCGCGCCCGCCCGGTCCGCGCGGGGCGACGCCTTCGCGCGGCGGACCAGCGACGCCAGCGTGACCCGCGGCTCGACCCGCTCGACCGCGTCGCGGGCCTCCGGGAGGGCGGCCTCGGCCGTCCGGGCCCGGACGAGCACCTCGCCCGCCGGGTCCGCGTCGCCGAGCGCGACCGCCGGGGCCGCGGCGTCGGGAAAGCCGGCCAGGAGGGCGACGTCGTGATCGGGCACGAGGTCGTCGAGGAGGCCGTCGAGGGAGCGGTCGCCGCCGGCACCGACCCACGACCCGTCCGCGCCGAGGCCGTACGCGGCGGCCGCCTCCGGGGCGGGGCCGGCCCCGCCGTCCGGGAGCCGCTCGACGGTGACGACGCGGTCGTCGAGGGCGGCCGCGAGCCGGGCGGCGAGGTCGGTCGCGTCCGGTCCGACGAGGCTGAGCGTCCGCATGTCCCGACCGCGGGGAGCGACGGGCTTAGTCGTTCCGGGGACCGATGTGACAACCCTTATGGCCGGCACCGGGCCTACCGACGGGTGATGAGAGTCGTCCTCTGTATCGGCGGGAGCGTGCTCGCCCCGGGCCTCGACGACGAGCGCGTCGGGGCACACGGCGCGGCCGTCGACGCGCTCGTCGCCGAGGGCTGCGAGGTCGGGGTCGTGGTCGGCGGGGGCGAGGTCGCCCGGGACTACATCGGAGCGGCCCGCCGCCTGGGGGCGAACGAGGTCCAGCTGGATCGGATCGGCATCGACGTGAGCCGGATCAACGCCCGGCTGCTCGTCGCGGCGCTCGGCTCGGCGGCCGCCCCGAGCCCGGCACCCGACTACGAGGCGGCGGGCGCGGCGCTGCGCCGCGGCGAGGTCGCCGTGATGGGCGGGGTCGCCCCCGGCCAGACCACCGACGCGGTCGCGGCCGCCCTCGCGGAGGACGTCGACGCGGACCTGCTCGTCTTCGCCACGAGCACCGACGGCGTCTACAGCGCCGACCCGGACGAGGACGACGGCGCGGAGAAGTACGCCCGGCTCTCGCCGGACGAACTGATCGACCTCGTCGTCCCGATGAGCCGCGACGCCGGGGCCGCTGCCCCCGTCGACCTCCTCGCCGCGAAGCTCATCCAGCGGGCCGGCCTCCGGGCGGTCGTGCTCGACGGGACCGACCCCGCGGCCGTCCGGCGGGCGGTCCTGCACGGCGAACACGGGGGAACCGACGTCGTGCCGGAGGGGGCGAGCGACCCCGACCGGTGGACCGACGGATGAGCGGCGACGACCCCGACGACGGGACCGGCGACCCGGGGCCGGACGGGGACGGCGCGGGTGCGTCCCGCCGCGCGTTCTGGGCCGACGCGGTCGCCGAGGACGTCGCCGACGAGGTCGGAACCGACCCCGACGGGCCGGTGGTGATCAAGGGCGGCGTCTCGCCCTCGGGCGTCCCCCACCTCGGCCACTTCAACGAGATCATGCGGGGCCACCTCGTCGCCGAGGCCCTGCGCGACCGGGGCTACGAGGTCCGGCAGGTGTTCACCAGCGACGACCGCGACGCGCTCCGGGAGGTGCCCCGGACCCTGGCGACCGCCGACTTCGAACTCGTCGCGCTCGACGACGACCGGGTCGACGCCGCGGCGCTGGGCCGGAGCCTCGGCAAGCCGTACACCGACATTCCCGACCCGTTCGCCGGCTGTGACCACGACTCCTACGGCGACCACTTCACCGACCTGCTGGCCCGGACCGCCGCGGCGGTTGACGTGCCGGTCGAAACGGTGTCGAACACCGACCTCTACGAGGCCGGCGAGTTCGAGGCCCCCGCCCGGCGCGTCCTGGGGCGGCGCGACCGGGCCCGCGAGGTGCTGGCCCGCCACCAGGACGGCGTCGGCGGGGACTACGTCCCGTTCATGCCCCAGTGTGCGGCGTGTGGCCGCCTCACGACCGACGTCCGCGGCGTCGACCCGGACGCGGGGACCGTCGAGTACGCCTGCACGGGCCTGACCGCCGGCGGGAGGGACATCGACGGCTGCGGGCACGAGGGCGTCGCCACGCTCCGGGAGGGGAAGCTCCCGTGGCGGTTCGAGTGGCCGGCCCAGTGGGGCGTCCTCGACGTGGACTTCGAGCCGTTCGGCAAGGACCACGCCGAGGGGTCGTGGCCGAGCGGGACCGAGATCGCCCGCGAGGTGCTCGGCGTCGAGCCCCCGGTCCCGATGACCTACGAGTGGTTCACCCTCGGGGGCGAGCCGCTGTCCTCGTCGTCGGGCAACGTCGTCACGGTGCCGGAGGTGCTCGACCTGATCGAACCGGAGGTGCTGCGGTACTTCTTCGCCCTCGACCCGGGGAAGGCGCGGGACCTCGACCTCTCACGGATCGACCGCCTGGTCGAGGAGTTCGATCGCTTCGAACGGATCTACTTCGGCGAGGAGGAGGCCGAGGCCGGGAGCTCGGAGGCGTTCGCGGATCGGGCGTACCCGTTCGTGATCGGCGGAGCGAACGTGCAGGACCGGGGACCCGGCCGGACGTACGACCGGCGGCTCTCGCTGACAGTCGACGTCGGTCCGTTCGACTGGGAGGCCGACCTGCGCCGCGGTCCCGACGCGTACCGCCGACGGGAGCGGGGGAGCCCGCGGATCGCGGAGGGGCTGCGCGAGGAGCTCGACGCGTTCTTCGATCGCCGCGCGCGGAACGCGACGCCGCGCGAGGAGTTCCGCCGCGTCCAGAACGCGCTGTTCGACGCGCGCGATCGGACGATCGACGCCTACCGCGACCGGGTCCGCCTGCCGTACACGTTCGCCGCCGTCCTCGGGATGACCGACGACCGGGACCTGCGGGTGCGGATGGCCCGCAACGAGGGCCACCTCCCGCCGGACCCACCGGAGTGGGCCGTCGCGGACGCCATGGGGCGCGTCGAGCGCGCCCGGACGTGGGCCGAGCGGATGGACAACGAGTACAACTACCGCCTGCAGGCCGACCTCCCCGACGCGTCGTTCGACGACCGGACGGAGGCGGCGCTCGCCGACCTCGCCGACACCGTCGCCGCGGGGGCCGACGGCGAGACGATCCAGGGCGAGATCTACGAGACGGCGAAGCGACACGACATCGACGTCGGGGACTTCTTCGCCGCCGGCTACCGCCTCTTCTTCGACGAGACCCAGGGCCCCCGGCTCGGGGAGTTCCTCGGCGAACTCGACCGGGAGTTCGTCGTCCGGCGCCTCCGCAGGGAGGGGTGAGCCGCCGCCGACCGCCTGGCCGTCCCGCGCGCGGTCGGCGCCCGCGCGGCCCCGACCCGAACGGCTTTTGCACGGCGCGGCCGTCCGTTCGTCCGATGAGCACGCTGCAGTGGGTGGTGGCCGGGGTGGTGGGTTACACCCTCGTCGCGCTCCTCCTCCGACAGCGGGGGCTGCTCCCCGACTCGGTCCGGCTCACCGGGCCGCTCGTCACCGTCCACACCAAGCGCGGGCGGGCGGTCCTCGAACGGCTGGCCCGCCCCCGGCGCTTCTGGCGCGCCTGGAGCAATCTCGGGCTCGGCGTCGCCCTGGTGATCATGGCCGGGACGTTCGTCCTGCTGTTCGTGCAGGGGCTCAGCATCCTGGGGAACCCGCCGCCGCCCACGGCGGTCAACCGGCCCCGCAACTTCCTCGTCATCCCGGGCGTGAACGACTTCCTGCCGCTCTCGGTCGCGCCGGAGATCCTCGCCGGCCTCCTGATCGGCCTCGTCGTCCACGAGGGGGGCCACGGGCTGCTCTGCCGGGTCGAGGACATCGAGATCGAGTCGATGGGGGTCGTCCTCTTCGCGCTGCTCCCGGTGGGGGCGTTCGTCGAACCCGACGAGGAGAGCCAGCGCTCGGCGACCCGGGGCGCCCGGAGCCGGATGTTCGCCGCGGGGGTGACGAACAACTTCGCGGTGACCGTCGTCGCGTTCGGCCTGCTGTTCGGGCCGGTGATCGGCGCCATCGGCGTCGCGGGCGGCGTGCCGGTGGCGGGCGCGTACGGCGGGACGCCGGCGAGCGACGCCGACATCGCCCGGGGCGACCGGATCACCGCGGTAAACGGCGCCCCGGTCGGGACCGAGGCGGAACTCGACGGGGCCCTCCGTCGGATCGACGACCGGACGGTGGCCGTCGAGGTCGACGGCGAGCGGACCGTCCGGGTGCGGCGCTCGCTCGTCGTCGTGGGCACGGTGACCGGCAACCCCGCGGGGATCACCGTCGAGCAGGGCACGGACCCGGTCCGGATCCGGGCGGTGAACGGGACGCCGGTCGCGACCCGCGCCGACCTGGCCGACGCGCTCGCCGACCGCCCGGTGGTGCGCCTGAACACGACCGCCGGGACGACCACGATGCCGGCCGGCGCGTACGTGACCGTCGCCCCGGAGGGGCCGCTCGCGTCCGCCGGCGCGCCGACCAACGCCACGCTCGTCATCACCGGGATCGGC
Organism: Haloferacaceae archaeon; assembly: GCA_042219485.1. GTDB lineage: Archaea > Halobacteriota > Halobacteria > Halobacteriales > Haloferacaceae > CAZMLQ01. The sequence goes on along the minus strand of JBDGPV010000019.1, from coordinate 17,255 downwards.
GGCGAGCGGGTCACCTCCGCCGACGACCTCGACGCCGCGCTCGACGGGACCCGACCGGGCGAGGAGGTGGCCGTCCGGGCCTACCGCGGCGGGACGCCGACCACCTACCGGGTGACGCTCGGCGAGAACCCCCGGGACGGCGACGGGTTCATCGGAGTGAACGTCTTCGCCGGCGTGAGCGGCCTCGCGGTGACCGACCTGGGGATCAAGGCGTACCCGGCCGGCACCTACCTCGAACTGCTCGGCGGCGAGGGGGGCCCCGGGACGACCGTGCCGGTCGGCGGCGAGGGCTCGCTCCTCCGGACGGTCTACGTGGCGCTGCTGTTGCCGCTGGCCTCGTTCGTCCTCGGCATCCCGAACTTCCCCGGGTTCACCGGCGCGATCACGAACTTCTACGCCGTCGAGGGACCGCTGGCCGTCCTCGGGGACGGGGCCGTGTTCCTGCTGGCCAACCTGCTGTTCTGGACGGCGTGGATCAACCTCCAGCTCGGGCTGTTCAACTGCATCCCCGGCTACCCGCTCGACGGCGGGCGCATCCTGCGGACCAGCGCCGAGGCCGCGGTCGCCCGGCTCCCCGTGGGCGACCCCCACCGGCTGGTTCGGACGGTGACGACCGGGGTCGGCCTGACGATGCTCGCCTCGCTCGTCCTGCTGGTCTTCGGCCCGACGCTCCTGAACTAGAAAGCCCCATACCGCCCGGAGCACAACGGCCGTCCATGACCGAGCCGCCACGGACCGACGAGGGCTGGTTCGTCCTGCACGACTTCCGGCGCGTGGACTGGGACGCGTGGCGCGACGCCCCCGACCGCGAGCGCGAGCGGGCCGTCGCGGAGGGCGTCGACTACCTCGAGCGCCACGAGGCCGCGGCCGACGTCGCCGAGGGGCCCGACCACGGCGCCGGCGAGGGGACCTCCGCGACGTTCGCGGTGCTCGGCGACGCGGCGGACCTGCTCGTCCTCCACTTCCGCCCGACGCTCGACCACCTCTCGACGGCCGAGCGGCGGTTCGAGCGGACGGCGCTGGCCGGGCTCACCGAGCGCGCGACCTCCTACGTCTCCGTGACCGAGGTGAGCGGCTACGTCTCGACGGACTACTTCGAGGACGACGCCGAGGAGACCGACGAGGGACTGCGCCGGTACATCGAGGGGAAGCTCCACCCGGACGTGCCCGACGGCGAGTACGTGAGCTTCTACCCGATGAGCAAGCGCCGCGGCGAGCGGGACAACTGGTACGCGCTGGAGTTCGAGGAGCGGGCCGACCTCATGGCCGCCCACGGCGAGGTCGGGCGGGAGTACGCCGGCCGGATCACGCAGGTCATCTCCTCGTCGGTCGGCTTCGACGACTACGAGTGGGGCGTCACCCTCTTCGGCGCCGACCCGACCGACATCAAGGACATCGTCTACGAGATGCGGTTCGACGAGGCCTCCGCGCGCTACGGCGAGTTCGGGCCGTTCTACGTCGGACGGCGCTTCCCGCCGTCGGACCTGGGCGCCTTCCTCGACGGCGACCCGGTGCCGACCGCCGCCGACGAGGGGGCGGGCCCGCCGGAGGACGCAGAAGGCGGGCGCGAACGGGGCCACGACGGGGGGGCGGCGGCCGGCCCGCACGGCGACGGCGCGGCCGCGGGCGGCGGGGGCGGCGACGACGGCATCCGGGGCGAGCTCGCGGACCTGGACGTCTACGCCGGACAGCCCCACGGCGAGGACGTCTACGCCGCGGTGCTCTACTCCGAGGCCGACCCGGCGGCCCTGTTCGACGAGGTGGTGGACAAGCGCGAGGGCTTCGACCACTACGACACCCACGTCGGTACCGACCTCTACGAGGCGCGCGACGGCTCCCGGTCGGCGGTGGTGAGCGTCTGGGAGACGGCCGACGCCGCCGAGATCGCCGCCGGCTACCTCTCGGAACTGCCGGCGGTCGTCGGGCGCGCCGCCGACGAGGCCGAATCGGGGTTCGGCACGATGGGGATGTTCTACACCGTCAAGCCCGACCGCCGGGCGGACTTCGTCGGGAAGTTCGACGTCGTCGGCGACGAACTGGCGGGGATCGAGGGCCACCTCCGGACTGACCTGATGGTGAACCACGAGGACGAGAACGACATGTTCATCGCCAGCCAGTGGCGCTCGCAGGAGGACGCGATGGGGTTCTTCCGGTCGGAGCGGTTCGGGGACGTCGTGGACTGGGGCCGCGACGTGCTGGCCGACCGGCCGCGACACGTCTTCCTGGCCTGACCGGGGAACGAACCACCCATCCATACGTACCGGCCGCCCGTAGCGACGCGGGAATGCCGATCAACTACCGCGACCCCGACGTCAAGCAGCCGGTCGTCGTCACGTACGACGACGACCGGGAGGAGGAGACGTACGCCGCGTTCTCGCTCAAGCAGGGCGTGTACGTGTTCTTCAGGCAGCCGGCGCGGGACTACGAACCCGTCAAGACGGTGCCCCGCGAGCACGTCAGGGAAACCCGGTTCGGCTGACGGGGGGTCCCGGGAGCGGCGGCCGGCGTGGCGGGGGCCTACGGCAGGACGCCGGCGGCCCGGAGGTCGTCCCCGTCGACCGACGAGCGGAGGTCCTCGGGCCCCATCCCGTCGTCGCGGGCGACCTCGAAGCCGCTCGCGTAGAGGTCGGCAACGCGGCCGAGTTCCCGGTCGCTCAGGCGGGGGGTGTCGGGGGCGGCCGCCCACTCGTCCACGTCCGCGCGGGTGCGGAAGGTCGGCGTGACCGACGCCACCTCGTCGTGGGCGAGCAGCCACTGGATCGCGGCCTGGCCCATCGTGCGCTCGCCGTCCCGCTCCAGGAACCGGAGGGCCTCGACCTTCTCCCACCCGGCCTCGAACCAGGCGTCCGGCCGGTGGGCCCGGTGGTCGCCGGCGCCGAGGTCGGTGTCGGGCGTCACCTGCTCGTTCAGCAGGCCCGAGGAGTGGGGCACCCGCGCGATCAGCGACGTGTCGGCGCCGCGCTCGCGGATCGTGTCCAGGAAGTGCTGCCCGGGGGTCTGCTCCAGGACGTTGAACACCGTCTGGACCGCGTCGAACCCGAGGTCCACGGCGCGGTCGCCCTCAGCGAGCCAGCCGATGGATGGGCCGAGCGCCCAGCCGACCGCCTCGACCAGCCCCTCCTCGCGCAGTTCGTCGAGCGCCTCCATCACGTCGGGGGTCACCTCGTCGGCGTTCGCGTTGTGGAGCTGGAGGAGTTCGACGTGGGTGGTGTCGAGGCGGTCGAGCGACCGCTCGACGGCGGTGCGGATCCACGCGGGGTCGAGCCGCTTGGGCAGTTCGCCGTGGCCGGCCTGGGGGTTGTTGTAGAAGTCGTAGCCGACCTTGGTCGCGAGGGTCACCTCGTCGCGGTAGGGGGCGATCGCCTCGCCGACGAGTTCCTCGCTGCGGCCGTGGCCGTACACGTCGCCGGTGTCGACGTACGTGATCCCGCGGTCGATGGCGTGCCGGACGAGACCGACCGCCTCCTCCGCCGACCGCTCGCCCCACCAGTCGGTGCCGACGACCCACGCGCCGAAGCCCACCTCGCTCACCTCGACGCCGGAGCCGCCGAGCGTCCGGTGTCTCATGCGCCGGGGTTGGCGACCGTCGCACTTATCGCGTGCGGTCCGCGGGCGGGAGGGGCCGTCGCCGGGGGCGGCCACAATCCGAACCCATTTGAACGCGGGGGCGCAGGGCCGTGGCATGACGAAGCGTCACGTGTCCCTCCCGGACGACGCCGAGGCCGGGGTTCGGGCGTTCATCGACGAGGTGGACGAGCGGCTCTCGTCCGACGAGGACACCTGCGTCGTGGTCCGGGAGACGCTGGCCGACCTGTTCGGGGACCGGGAGGCCTACCAGGCGTGGCAGGCGGGCGAGGAGGTCTCGCCGGCCGAGCGCGTCCGCCTCCAGGGGTACGACCCGTGCAACGCGACGCTGGAGTCCGAGTACTACGCCGAGAAGGACGAGGAGGCCTTCGAGCAGTCGAAGTACCTCCAGTGGCTCTGGCGGCAGTTCGACGCCACGCCGATGGCGGACAACGTCGAGTTCGCCCTGCGCTTCCGGCAGATGCTCGCCCGCCACCTGTTCGCCGAGGCCGGCGAGGATCTCCGGCTGTTCAAGGGGATCAGCTTCTCGTACGGACACAACATCGAGGTCGGGGACAACACGGTGATCCACGACGACGTCCACCTCGACGACCGCGGGCGGCTCACCATCGGCGACCGCGTCTCGATCAGCGACGACGCCCATATCTACAGCCACGATCACGACATCGTCGACCAGACCGAGGTCCGCAACTACCACACGATCATCGACGACGGCGCCCGGGTCACCTACGACGCGATGGTCCGGGCGGGCTGTCGGGTCGGGAAGAACGCGGTCGTCGGCGCGAAGTCGGCCGTCCAGGGCGACGTGCCCGACCACCACATCGCCGTCGGATCCCCGGCGAAAAGCGTCAAGGTGAAACCCGGCTGGGAGTCGGTGGCGGAGCCGCTCGACGCCGGCGGGGAGAACCGCCGCGAGGAGCGCCGCATCGAGTACGACCTCCCGCCGGACCTGGAGCGGTTCGACGAGTTCGAACGGGACCTCCAGCCCCCGGACGCCTGAGCGGCGGGGCGGAACCGCGGACGCGAGCGCGAACGGGGGCAGCGGCCCGTACGGCGGACGCGTACGGGACGCGCGGGCCGACCCGTGCGGCCGCGGCGTTCGCGCCCGACGGGGACCGGCGGGGGCCGACGCGGGGCGTTTTTGTCGGTCCGGCCGGTAGGCGGACCGTGCACAGGCGCACGTTTCTCGCGGCGGCGGGCGCCGGGGCGGCGGCGCTGGCCGGCTGTGGCGCGGCGCCGTCGGGCACCGGGACGACTGCGGGCGGCGGCGCGTGGACCCCGCCGACCGTCGTCGCCGCGGACGGCATCGCGGTGGAGGCGTACGCGACCGGGCTGGAGGTGCCCTGGGGGGCCGCGTTCCGGGACGGGACGCTGTACCTGACCGAGCGGCCGGGACGGGTCGGGCGGGTCGCCGGGGGGACCGCCGAGACGGTCCACGAGGCCGAGGTCCGGGCGCGCGGCGAGGGGGGACTGCTCGGCCTCGTCGCCGGCCCCGACGGGGCGGCGTACACCTACCAGACGTACGCCGAGGGCGGGGCGACGCGCAACCGGGTGGTCCGGCACGACCCGGCCGACGGCTGGGCGGCCGAGACCCTCCTCGACGGCGTTCCGGGTGCGTTCGTCCACGACGGCGGCCGCCTCCTCCTGCGCGACGGCGCCCTCTACGTCACCTGCGGCGACGCGACGGACGGGGCGGCGGCCCAGGACCGCACGACGCTCAACGGGACGGTGCTCCGCCTGACGCCCGACGGCGACCCGCACCCCGACAACCCGTTCGGGAGCCCGGTGTTCACCTACGGCCACCGGAACCCGCAGGGGCTGGCGTTCCGCGGCGACGACCTGTTCGCGACCGAGCACGGCCCCGACACCGACGACGAGGTGAACCTGCTCCGGGCGGGGAACAACTACGGCTGGCCGGCGGTCACGGGCCCGTCCGACGACGACCGGTTCGCGGACCCGCTGGTCGCGTACACCCCGACGATCGCGCCCGGAAGCGCGGCGTTCTACCCCGAGGACGGCCCGATCGCGGCGTGGCAGGGCGACTTCTTCTTCGGGACGCTCGCCGGCGCCCACCTCCACCGGATCGAGTTCGACGGGACGGAGGTCGTCGGGGAGGAGCGGCTCTACGACGGCCGGTTCGGCCGCCTGCGGACCGCGTTCGTCGGCCCCGAGGGCCACCTGTACGTCACGACGAGCAACCGCGACGGGCGGGGCGACCCGGCGCCGGACGACGACCGGGTGCTCCGGTTCCGGCCGGCATGACCGGGGCCGACGGGCCGGAGCGTGGCGACGCCGGCGGGGGCAGTGGCGGGCGTGGAGGCGGCGGAGGGACCGAAAGCGACGGAGGCGGCGGAGGGGCCGGAAGGGACGGAGGGGTGGGGGGAGCCGGGCGGCCGGCGACGCGGGAACGGGGGCGGGAGCGCCCGCGTGCGGTGGCGATCAACGTCGCCGCGAACACGCAGCTGCCGGGCGTTCGGGGGCCGATCCGGCCGGACGGTCGGTTCGCGTACGTGCCGATCCCGGAGCGCGAGCCGACCGACGAGCCGGTCCCGACCTACGCCGACCTCGAGTTCGACCTCGACGTCGACCTCCCGGCGGAACTGGCCGACCGCCGGGTCCACCTGGACCCGGAGTTCGCGGGCGTCCACGGGCGGACGGCGCACACCTACGGCGACGAACACGGCGTCAAGGCCGGGCCGCTCTCGCGGCTCGATCCGGGCGACTTCCTGCTCTTTTATGCGACGCTGTCGCTCCGCGAGGGACCGGACGGGACGGCCGCCGACTCGCGGGCGCCGTTCGTCCTCCCCGACTGGGGGGCGTACCTGATCGGCGAGTTCCGGGTCGAGCGGGCGGTGACGGGCGAAACGTTCCGGGACCTGCCGCCCGCCGAGCGCGAGCGGTTCGCCTCGAACGCCCACCTGCGGCGCGAGTCCTTCGACGCGAGGGTCCTCGTCCGCGGGGACCGCCGGTCGCGGCTCTACGACCGCGCGGTGCCGCTCTCGGCGACGAGCGGGAGCGAGGCCAACTGGCTCGTGGGCGACCTGTCGGACGACTCCGGCCGGGGGCCGTGGTGGCGGCGGGTCCTCCGGTTCGGCCCCGACGCGACGGCCGCCCTCCGGCGGGTGGTCGACGACCCCGGACGGGTGGTGACGGACGGGCGGTTCGGGGCGGAGTAGGGCGCCCGTCGCAGGATGCGCCGTCCGGGAATTGAACCCGGGCTACGAGCTTGGGAAGCTCGTGTCCTACCACTGGACCAACGGCGCGCGACAGCCGACCGTACCCGGCCGCGTCACTTGAACATAGCGCTTCCGCCGGCGGGCCGCGCCGGCCGGATCGAACTGTACGCGCGTCCAGAGGACGGCGGCAGGGAGGGGGTATTTGGGGCCGCTGATCGTAACGGTGTCCGATGAGTTCGCAGTCCGTCCTGACCGACTCGGCACCGCTCGACCTCCGGCTCTCGGAGGACGAACTCGCCGCGACCCGCGAGCGGATCGTCGCGTTCATCGAGGAGACCGTCGAGGCGGCGGGGGCGACGGGGGCCATCCTCGGCCTCTCGGGGGGGATCGACAGCACGACGACGGCGTACCTGGCCGTCGAGGCGCTCGGGCCCGAGGGGCTCCACGGACTGATCATGCCGAGCGAGGTGAACGACGAGGGGAACATGAGCGACGCCGAGCGGGTGGCGGCCGACCTCGGCATCGAGTACGACGTGATCGACGTCGCGCCCATCGCCGAGGCGTTCTTCGACGCCGTCGACGCGGACGTGGCCGGGCGGGACGGCGACCCGTACCGAACCGCCGCCGGCAACGTCAGGGTGCGGACCCGGGCGGTGCTGAACTACCTGGTCGCGAACCTGGAAGACCGGGTGGTGCTCGGGACGGGCAACCGGAGCGAGGCGCTCACGGGGTACTACACGAAGTACGGCGACCAGGCGGTCGATTGCAACCCCATCGGGAACCTGTACAAACAGCAGGTCCGCCAGCTCGCCGCCCACGTCGGCGTCCCCCACGACCTCGTGATGAAGACGCCCTCGGCGGGGATGTGGCTCGGGCAGACCGACGAGGAGGAGATGGGCCTCGGCTACGACACGCTCGACGCGATCCTCGCGTTGCACGTCGACGGGCCGCTCTCGACCGCCGCGACGGTGCGGGCGCTCGACGGCGTGAGCGAGGAGCACGTCCGCCGGGTCGACGAACTCCACGAGCGCAGCGCGCACAAGCGCCGGATGCCCCCCGCGCCGGAGGGGCCGGGGGGGCCGTACTGATCCGGCGGGGGCGCCGGGCGCCGGGGGACCGACCCGGTCGCTGCCGCGCGCGGACGACGCCGCCGGCGCGGCCCGCGGCCCCACGCCGGGTTTCCAAAGGCATTTGCCCCCGCCGGCGCTAGCTCCGACCGATGGACGACGCCGTGCAGGCCCGCGAGACGGCGCGGGCGGCGTTCGACGACGTCGAGCCCGCGGCGTTGCGCGGCGCCATCGACGACCGGCTCGCGGACGCGTCGATGGCGCCGGCGGCGTTCGCCGCCTGGTGCGCCCGGGCGTTCGCCGACGACGCCGACCCGGACGCGGTCTACGAGCGGGCCGCCGGCGTCCAGCTCATCTATGAGGGCCTCCGGCTCACCCGCCGCCTCGCCCACGAGGAGCCGTGGGACGCCGGCGACGGGCCGCCCGACGAGGACGTCAGGGCGGACATCGAGGTGCTCGTCGCGGACGTCCTCGTCTCGCGGGGGTTCTACCTGCTCGCCCGGACGACGGCGGCCGAGCGCGCCGTCGAGGTGGTGCGGGCGTTCGGGCGCGACCAGACCGAGCGCCGGTCGGCCGCCGACCCCGAGGGGCTGGACCGCGAACTCGAGGCCGACGCGTTCGCGCTCGCGGCGGTCGCCGGCGCGAGCGTCGCCGACCGCACGCCGCCCGAGGGGCTGGTGGCTTTCGCCGCCGACCTCGGCGGCGACCTCGCCCGCGCCGGCGGGGAGGGCGAGGGCGCCCTCCCGGGCGCGGGGACGCTCGACGGGGGCGTGCGGGACCGCGTGACCGCCCTCGCGGCCGACCGGGCGGCCGACGCCGACGGCGACCCCAGCCCGATCAGGCGGTCGGCGACCGACCCGTGACGCCGACCAACCGTAACGTCTAAAGACGACTCGGCGCAACCGACGGAACGCGCCTGGGTAGCTTAGCGGTAAAGCGCGTCCTTGGTAAGGACGAGAGCCCGGGTTCAAATCCCGGCCTAGGCTGTCCGTTCCCGACCGTCTCGGAGGACGAGCGGCGCGTCCGACCCGATCGGCCGGTCGAACCCGCCATCGTCGCCGACGCCGGACGGGCGCCGGTCCGGCGCGGGGTCGGAGGAGTAAGGGGCCAGGAGCGGGGAGCGGCGGACGGGACAGGATGGCCCGGAAAGTGCACGACCGGCTGTACATCGGCGACATCGGGGACGCATCGGAGCCGCCGAGCGGCGTCGACGCCGTGGTGAACCTGTCGGCGACGTGGACCGCGGCGACGACGCGCTGGCACCCGCTGCAGGACGGGCGGAACGATCCGGCGGCGTTCGCCGCGGCGGTGTGGACGGTGGTGCGGGAGTGGGACCGGGGGAACGCCGTGCTGGTGAGCTGTCAGTGCGGGATCTCGCGCTCCGCGGTCGTGTGTGCGTCCGCGCTCCGGGAACTCACGGGCGCGGAGTGGGAGGCGTGCATGGACCGCGTCCGGGAGGCCCGGCCGGCGGTCAACCCGGCGAGCGGGCTCGTCGACGTCGCCACCGACCGCCCGCGGATCCCCCCGACCGAGTAGGCCCCGGAGCGGCGCCGCCCGGCGACGCCCCCGCCGGCCGTCGCGGGCGTCACTCGTTGCGGAACACGAGGACGTGCTGGTGGACCACAGACGGGACGTACGAGAACGGGTAGCCGTAGACGTGGAGGTCCTTGGAGGGGTCGTACCAGATCAGATCCGCCTTGAGGGTGTAGCCGGCGTCGGCGATCCGGCGCGCGAGGTCGGCCGCCAGGAGGTGGTAGGACTCCCCGCGGTACATGTCGCCGATGAAGACGGCCGCGTACCCGCCGTCGCGGAGCACCCGGCGGAACGACGCGAACGCCGCGGCCATCGCGTCCAGCCACGCCGTCTTCGACTCCGTCCCGTCGCCGTTCCCGTCGTCCGCGCCGTCGAACGGGTCCAGACTGCTCTCGCGGACCTCGCGGTCGTTTCGGGTCTGTTCCACGCGGTCCATCTTCCAGTAGGGGACGTCGGTCAGCAGGAGGTCGGCGGCGTCGTCGGCCACCTCCGCGACCAGGTCGGTGCAGTCGCCGTGGCGCATCTCCTGGGACGCGAGCGTCGGCGCGCCGCGGGCCCGGCGGTCGGCGTTCTCGCGGTCGAGGACCTCCCGGTAGACCTCGATCCAGCGGTCGTTGATCTCGAACCCGAGCGCGTCCCGCGGGCCGGTCCCCTCGTGGGCGGCGAGGCTGGCGCCCAGGAGCGTCCCGCCGACGCCGGCGAAGGGGTCGAACACGAGGGCGCCCGCCTTGCTGAACCGCTCGATCAGGTCCGCGCACAGGCGCGGGGGCTTCTGGCCGCCGTGTTCGCGCCGGAGGTCGTGCTGGAGGGCCGGCGGGTACGACTCGGCGATCACCGACTTCGTGGCGACCTTCCACTCCCGGCCGGTCAGGTCGTTGACCCGGTTGCGCTCGTCGTACACCCCCCGCCCCTCGACGTACGTCTGGTGGTCGGCCAGGTCGTCGGTGTCGACCACTTCGCCGTCCTCGACGGGGAGCGCACGCGCCCGCGACCGCTCCTCGTCGAACGCGCCGTCGTCGGTCGTGAACAGACGGCTCTGCCTGTGGCCGTCCTCGGTCATACGGGGCCCCTCGGCACCGGGGGAGTATAACCTCCGGGGGGTTAATCCGGGGCAACCCGCCGAAAGCCGGCTTCAGCGACGGGCCGAACTAAACACCGTCGGCCCCGAGGCCGGACCGATGACCCGAACACCGGACGCGACGGGAACGGTATCGGCCGACGGACGGACGGCGACCGCGCCCGCCGGACCGACACGGGCCACGGGGGGCGTCGGGAACCGCACCGATCCCGGGCCGGGGAGGGGGTGATCGGCGGTGCCGCCGATCGTTCCCCCGCTCGGCGTCGAGGAGCGCCTGGTGACGTTCGCGGCCAGCCTGCTGGTCGGCGGCGGCGCCATCCACGCGGGCGCCGTCGCCGTCGGCGTCGCCGACGGGCGCGGGTACGCCCACGCGACCCTGACCGCGCTGGTCGGGGCGGTGGTCTGGGCGCTGCTCGCCGGGATCCCGCTGCTGGGCGGGTTGCTTGCGCTCGTCGCCTGGGTCGGCGTCGTCAAGTGGCGCTACGCCGGCGGCTGGCTCCGGTCGGCCGTCGTCGGGATCGTCGCCTGGGCTGCCGCGGTCATCGTGCTCGCGGCGCTGGAACTGGTCGGGATCGGCGCCGTCTCCGCGCTCGGCGTGCCGGGGGCCTGATCCCGCCGGCGGCACCGTCCGGCGCGGGGGGAGTGACGGAAGCGGGGAGCGCCGCGCCGGACGCCCCCGGCGGAGGGCCGACGGCGAACGCGAGGACCGGACGCCGGGCGGCCGTCAGTCGCGCCGGTAGCCGTGTCCGAGGCGGACGACGGCGGCGTTGACGAGGAGGAGGACGCCGAACGCCGCGGGGTGGCGCTCGACGAACCCGGTCGCGAGCAGGGGGAGGTACGCGAAGGGGAGGAGGATCGCCGTCCAGAACGCGACGAACCGCAGGACGCCGGCCGCGCCGACGAGCGTCCGGTCGGCGTCGCGTCGGATGGTCTCGGCGAGGGCGCCGGCGGCTCGGTCAGGGCGGGCGGAGTCGGGGGACATGGCGCACCCGTACCGACGGTCCGGGGGACCCTATAACCGGCAAATCCTTTCGGCGCGTTCAGTCGAGTTTACCCGGGCCGGGGACCGTTCACGCCGGCCGGCGGGTGGTTTTACGACCGGTCCTGATGGTTCGAGAGAGTTCATCCGGAGAGCACGGCGCGTCCGATCGGATCGGCGTCCGGGCCGTCGGCCGCTCGACGCGCCGCCGGGGTCGAAACGGATCCCGCCCGGGGGGTGCCGCCGGGGGGCCCGGGCGGGCGGCGCCGGGTCGCTACGGGAGCGACGGCGCCGGTTCGGGGTGCCCGTCGGCGTGGGCCGGGCGCGCTGGGTGGGGAGGATGGGAACTGAAGCCGTCCTGTGCGCGCCCGGCCGGAGGGAGACCCCGCCCCGACTTAAATCCGCGTCAGACGGGCGCGTGACCGCGGAACCGCGGGGAACGGTCGGGAGCGTGGCCGGCGGAACGGGCGTCGGGCACGGACGAAGGACAAGAGTCATTCCGGCGCGGGCCGAGCGGCGGCCATGCACGGCATCGGACCGCCGCTGGTGACGCCGTTCGACGCGGACGGCGACGTGGACGAGTCGGCGCTGCGGGACCTCGTCGGGTGGGTCGAGGAGCGCGGGGTCGACTTCGTCGTCCCCTGCGGGTCGAACAGCGAGGCCGAACTGATGACCGCCGGGGAGCGGGCGCGGGTGGTCGAGGTCGTGGCCGACGAGGCGACCGTGCCCGTCCTGGCCGGGACCGGGAGCCCCGGATTCGAGGAGACCCGGCGGGCGACCGACCGGGCCGCCGACGCCGGCGCCGACGCGGCGCTCGTCGTCACCCCCTTCTACTACGACCACGACGACGAGACGCTGGCGGCGTACTACGAGGACCTGGCCGACGTCGCCGACCTGCCGATCTACCTCTACAGCGTCCCGGCGTACACGGGGACGAGGCTCGCGCCGGCGACGGTCGGCCGCCTGGCCGAGCACCCCAACGTCGGGGGGATGAAGGACTCCAGCGGCGACCTGGAGGCGTTCGCGCTGGAGCGGCGGGCGACCGCTGACGCCGACTTCGACCTGTTCGTCGGGAGCGGGAGCGTGCTCGCGGCGGCGCTGGAGGCGGGCGCCGACGGGGGCGTGCTCGGGCTGGCGAACGTCGCGCCCGAGGCGGCCGCGGAGGTCTACGAACGGTTCCGCGCGGGCGACCGGCGGGCCGCCCACGAACTGAACGCCGACCTGGTGGCGCTCAACCGCGCCGTGACCGCCGAGCACTCCGTGCCCGGCGCGAAGTACGCGATGCGCCGGCGGGGCGCGCCGGCCGGCCACCCCCGGCGCCCGCACCGGCCGCTCGACGACGAGGCCGCGATGGCCGAACTCGACGACCTGATCGCGGCGCTCTAGGGCCGGGTGGCGCGCGTCGCCGTCGCCTTGAACGAGGCCACGACCCGCCGGCCGGGGTCGAGGCCGAGGCGGTCGGCGCTGTCCCGGGTCACGAGCGCCCGGATGGGGTCGTCGGTCCCCACGTCCACGGCGACCGGGACCACCGATTCGCCGGGATCGGCGGCGGCGACCCGGCCCTCGAACCGGTTGCGGGCGCTCGTCGCCGCCCCGGTCGGGGCGTCGGCGGGGTCGTGGAGGGTCACCGCGTCGGCGCGGACGCTCACCTGCACCCGGCAGCCAGCGGTCGGCGCCGGGTCGTCGGCCGCGACCCACAGCGCCCTGACGCGGCCGGCGTCGGTCTCCACGTCGGTCAGTTCGCCGTCCGCGGCGACCACCTCGCCGCGGAGCACCGTCTCGGCCGCGGCCGCCGTCCCCGACAGCGCCGCGCGCAGGCGGTCGAACCGCGCCAGCAGCGCGCGGCCCCCCTCGGTCAGCCGACTCCCCCCGCCGTCCGCGCCGCCGCGCCGCCGCTCGACCAGCGGCCCGGCGGCCCCCTCCAGGCGCTCCAGGCGCTGCAGGGCGCGCGCCCGCGACCGTCCGAGCCGCTCGGCCGCGCCGCTGACCGATCCCTCCGCGGCGATCGCCCGGAGGAGCGCCGCGTCGTCGCCGTCGAAGACGACCTCCCCGACCGCGAGGCGCGCGTCGAACGTCTCGTCCACGCCCGGCCTTGGCCCCCGCCTCCCAAACAGTTTTCCGCCCGCCGGACCAGGTCGATGTATCCGTGACGAAACAACGAACCGGCGGGGGCGCGACGCGGCGGGCCGTGCTGGCCGGCGCCGGCGCGGCGGCCGCCGGCCTGGCGGGGTGTGCGGCCGGCGGGACGGGGGCTGACGGGAGCGAAACCGGGAGCGGGTCGTCGCTCGCGGACGCGATGACGGTGTTCCACGCGGGGAGCCTGGCGCCGCCGTTCGCGGCGGCCGAGCCGGCGTTCGAGTCGGAGTACGGCGTCGACGTGACCCGGGAGGCGAAGGGGTCGGTCGCCTCGACGAAGAAGATCACCCAGCAGGGGCGGTCGGCGGACGTGCTCGGGGTCTCGGACTTCCGGCTCATCCGGGACCGGGTGCTGCCCGAGTACGGCGACTGGTACGCCGTCTTCACGACGAACGCGATGTCGATCCAGTACCGCGAGGACTCGCCCGGAGCGGACGCCATCGGGACGGACAACTGGTGGGAGGTGCTCGCGCGCGACGGCGTCACGGTCGGACACGCGGACCCGGCTGTCGATCCGGGCGGGTACCGGGCGGTGATGACCCAGCAGCTCGGGCGGGAGCCGTTCGAGGGGGAACGGCTGTACGGCGACGCGACCTACCGGAAGCTCCGGGAGAACTCCGTGGTGCCGACGGGCACCGAGACGAACCTGGTGGGCCAGCTGGAGAGCGGGGCGCTCGATTACGCCATGTACTACCGGTCCATCGCCAGCACGTCGGGAATGCCGTACGTCGACCTCCAGCCCGAGGTCGACCTGTCGAGGGCGACGAGCGCGTACGCCGAGCATTACGCGAAGGCGAGGGTGGAGACCGACAGCGGCACGTTCGTCGGCGCGCCCATCGCCTACGGGATCACGGTGCCGAGCGTCGCGACCGCGCCGGGCCGGGGCGCACAGTGGGTCAGGTACTTCGCCACCGATCCGGGGCGGACGGTCCTGCGGGAGCAGGGGCTGGTCCCGGTCGAGCCCGTCGTCGTGCCCGCGGGCGGCGCGGACGCCGTGCCCGACCGCGTGATGGCGGTCGCCGAGGCGCGGCGGCGCCTCGGCCCGCTGGAACTGTGATCCGGGGGGCGCGGGCGGCGGTCGGGCCGGCGCGCCGGGGGGACGATGCCGACGGGGGGTGACCGCCGGCGCGTGCCCGGCGGTCGGGCGCCGCTGGTGGCGGGGTTCGTCGCGGTGCAGGCGTGTGCCTTCGCCGCCGCGTACGCCGGCGGCCGGCCGACGTGGTACGCCTACTTCGCCGTCGGGAGCGCGGCCGTCGCCGCCTACGCGCTCGACGGCTCGCCGTTTGCCGTGGCGACCGCGGCGGTGGGGAGCCTCCTGCTCGTCGTGCTCGGCCTCCCCCTGGTGCTGTTCGTCGCCCGGCAGGACCCCGCCATGGTCGCCGCGGCGGCGGCGGACTCGGAGGTCCACCGAGCGCTGTACCTCGGCGTCTACGGACCGCTGCTCGCGGCGCTGCTCGGCCTGGTCCTCGGCGTCCCGCTCGCGCACCTGCTGGCCGAGGGGTTCCCCGGCCAGTCCTTGGTCGAGAGCCTGGTGGATCTCCCGCTGGTGGTGCCCCACTCGGTGGCCGGCATCGTCGTCCTGTTCGGCTTCGGGCGTGGCGGCGCGTTCCCGGGCGTCTCGGTGCTCGGGACGATGGCCGGGCTGGTGCTGGCGATGACGTTCGTCTCGGCGCCCTATGCGGTGAACGCGACCCGGGAGGCGTTCGAGGCCATCGACGACCGCCTGGCGTACGCCTCGCGGGCCCACGGCGCGAGCCGGTGGGAGACGTTCCGCCGGGTCACCGGGCCGCTCGCCGTCCGGGGGATGGTCACGGGCGGCGTCCTGGCGTGGGCGCGGGCGGTCTCGGAGTTCGGCGCCGTCGCGGTCGTCGCCTACAGCGTCTCCTTCTTCTATCCGCCCGCGGGCGAGACGGTGCGGGGCCAGCACGCCCCCGTGTTCGTCTACAACGCGTACCTCCAGGGCGGCCTGGACGAGAGCGGCGCGGTCGCGTTGCTCCTGCTCGCCGTCTCGGCGCTGCTCTTCCTCGCCGTCCGCTACCTGCTCGACGGGAGCGCCGTCGTGGGGGGACGATGAGCCTGCGTGCCGACGTGACGGCGACGTTCGCCGCCGACGGCTCGGACCCGTTCGCCGTCGACGCCGCGTTCGCCGTCGGGGACGGCGAGAGCCTCGTGATCCTCGGCCCCAGCGGGAGCGGCAAGAGCCTGCTGCTGGAGACGGTCGCCGGCTTCCACCCCCACGACGGGCGGGTGGTGGCCGACGGGCGCCCCCTCGACGGGGTCCCGCCCGAGCGCCGCGGGTTCGGGGTCGTCTTCCAGGACTACGCGCTCTTCCCGCACATGACCGCCCGCGAGAACGCCGCGTACGGGACGCGCTACCGCGAGGGGACGCGCGACCCCGACACGCTGCTCGACGAACTGGGGGTCGGGGACCTCGCGGACCGCTACCCGCCGACGCTGTCGGGCGGCGAGAAACAGCGGGTCGCGCTCGCCCGGGCGCTCGCCGTCCGGCCCTCGGTGATGCTGCTCGACGAACCGCTCGCGGCGCTCGACGTCCCGACCCGGCGATCCCTCCGGGACGACCTGGCCGACGTGCTCGCGGACGTGACGGCCGTCCACGTCACCCACGACCGGACGACGGCGCGGGCGCTCGGCGACCGCATCGCCGTGATGCGGGACGGGGGGATCGTCCAGACGGGCACGCCGGAGGCGGTGTTCGAGCGGCCGGCGTCGCCGGCGGTGGCGGCGTTCACCGGCGGGAACGTGATCCCGCTCGCCGCGGCGCCCTCGCTCCGGGACCGCCTCGACGGCGTCCCGCCGGACGGCCGCGTCGCCGTCCGCCCGGAGGCGATCGGCGTCGGCGCGCCGGCGGGGACCGGGCCCGAGGGGGGAGCGGGGACCGTGGCCGTGCGCGCCCGGGTCGAGCGGGTCGTCCGCGAGGAGGCGACCAGCCGCGTCACCCTCTCGTTCGACGACGTGACCGTCGAGGCGTTCGCCGCCGACCCGCCGTCCCCGGGCGCCGAGGTCCGACTGGCCCTGCCCCGGGACCGGATCGCGGCCGTCTGAGCGGCCCGGGGCGGCGCTCGCGGGCGTCCGAGCGGCCGGGGTCCGGGAGCGGAAACGCGGGCGCCGCGTAGCCGATCCCCGTTACGCCGACGCCGCCGCGCAATCGTTTCGGTTTACTGACAACTGACTTGTGTCGGCCGTGCGATCGCCCGCCGTGGCGACGAGGCTCTCGAACCGCGGCGCGGCCGGCGTCTCGCTCTCGGTCGGGGAGGCGACCGGCGCGCTGGGGGATTCGGTTACGGTGCTGCCGGTCCTCGTCGGGGTGGGCGCGCTGACGGACGTCTCGCTCCCCCACGCCCTGCTGTGGTTCGGGGTCTTCCAGGTCGCGTGGGGGGTCGTCTACGGCCTGCCGCTGTCGGTCGAACCCATGAAGGCGCTCGCGGGGCTGGCCATCGCGGGCACGCTCTCGGCGGGCGAACTCGCCGCCGGGGGGCTGGCGGCGGGGGGCGTCCTGCTGGCCGCGGGCCGGGCGGGGGCGCTCTCGCGGCTCGCCCGGTGGATCGACGGGCCCGTGGTCCGGGGCGTCCAGCTCGCCGTGGCGCTGGTCCTCGCGCGCTCGGCGATCGAACTCGGCCGCGCCGAGCCGGCGCTGGCGGTCGGCACCGCCGCCGGCGGGGCCGTCCTCGCCGTCGCCCTCG
>JBDGPV010000043.1:0-35265 GCA_042219485.1 Haloferacaceae archaeon | reverse complement strand
CGTCGCCGGCGTCGCCGTCCCCGTCGCCGGCGTCGTCGAACGCCTCCGCGAGGTCGTCCTCGACCGCCTCCCCGAACGCGGCGTCGTCCGCGCCGCCGTCCGTACCGTCGGGCACCCCCCCGTCCGCTCCGTCGGCCCCGTCCGGCCCCGTCGATCCGGCCTCGACGTCGGACTCGGCCTCGCCCGCGTCGTCGGCCCCGACCTCCACGTCGTCGGCCCAGTCGGCCTCGCCGGACTCGTACTCCTCTTTCAGGTCCGAGAAGGTCGTGCCGCCGCCGTCTGATCCGTCGAGGTCCGCGTCGCCGCCGTCGCCGGCGTCGTCGACGGCTGCCTCGTCGCCGTCTGACCCGTCGAGGGGCGCCTCGCCGTCGCCGTCGTCCGACCCGTCGAGGAACGCGTCGAGCTCCCCGTCGTCCTCGGGCTCCTCGAACCCGTCCCCGTCGTCGTCGAGCAGGTCGTCGTCGAAGAACTCCTCGGCGTCGGCCTCGGCCACGTCCTCGTCGATGTCCGCCTCGTCCTCCCCCTCGTCGTCCTCGAAGAGGCCGAAAGAGCCCCCGGCGCCGTCGCCGCCGAGGTCGCCGTTCCCGACCTCGTCGACGAACGGGTTGACGCCGCGGGTCACCATCTCGTAGATGTCGAGCAGGTTGCGCACGTTCTCCTCGATCTCCTCGACGGTCTCGCTGATCTCCTCGTTCTCGCTCCGGACCGTGCTGACCGTCGAGGAGACGCTGGCGAGTTCGTCCTCCAGGTCCCCGACCCGGGTTTCGAGTTCGTCGACGTCGCCGCCGCCGCCGAGGTCGCCGTCGTCGTCGAACCCGTCGTCGAAGTCGTCGTCGAGGTCCCCCATCTCGTCGAACTCGTCCATCCCGTCGTCCTCGAAGAAGTCGTCGCCGTCGTCGTCGTCACCGCCGTCGCCGTCGTCGTCGCCGCCCAGGAGGTCCCCCAGCCCCATCCCGACCAGACCGCTGCCGAGAAGGGCGAGGACGGCGACGGACGCGGACGGGGCCAGCGGGGTCGAGAGCATTCGCACGGTCGTACCTGCGCCCACGGCTTGAATATTGACCCCTAGATATCAGAGCTGATATTGGCGGGTCAGAGCCGGTCGACGCCGCCCCCCTGGCGGACGTCGAGGCGGCCGGACGCGGGGTGGAAAACGAGCGTGCGGCCGGAGCCCCCGCCGACGTCCGAGGCGACGACCGGGACGTCGCGGGCGTCGAGGGCCGCCCGGGCCGCGGCGGCGTTCCGGTCGCCGACGCCGCCGTCGCCGTCGCCGAGGTCGAGCATGTCGCTGCCGCCGGCGAGCTTCGCGCGCAGGGTCCCGGCGTCGGCGCCCCGGTCGAGGAGCGCGTCGAGGAGCGCCGCCACGCCCGTGTCGGCGTACTTGGCGTCGGGTCCGCCGGTCCCCTCGGCGGCGGCGGGGAGCATCACGTGGGCGAGGCCGCCGAGCGCCGCGTCGGGGTCGTGGACCGCGACCCCGATACAGGAGCCCAGGCCGGCGGTGACGAGCGTCGCGTCCGGGCCGCCGACGGCGTACTCGGCGATGCCGACGCGTATCCGCTCGCCCCGCTCGGTCCCGATGGGCTCGGCCATCCCGGTCACAGTTCGCCGTTCTCGATGCGGGCGAACGACGCCTCCTGGTCGAGCTTGTGCATCCGGTCGGTGTCGAGCGCGGCCAGTTCCCGGGTGAGCGCGTCGGCCTCCGGGAGGACGTAGATGTCGCAGTCGACCGCGCTCGCCTCGGTCCGGATGAGCGTGTCGACGACGAAGGCGTACTCCTGGGTCCGCCCGAGGCGGGCCGCCACGGGGTCGAGCACCGCCGATCCCATCGCCGAGACGAACTCCGGCGGGGAGTGGTCGATGGTCGTCCCCAGCACGTTGGCCCAGCCGTCGATGAACCCGCTGGTCATCACGTTGCACACCTCCTCCAGGGCGCTCCGGTCCATGTCGCCGAAGCCGTCCCCGGTGTCCATCGGCACCATCGCGTCGGCGATGCTCCGGGCCGACTCCTCGTCGAACAGGATGACGAGGTAGCCCTCCAGCCCCTGGAGTTCGAAGACGGTGCCGTGTCGCTGGTCGTCGCCGACCTGCTGGGGCGCCTCGTGGACCGGGACGAACGAGAGCTTTGTCACGTCGACCTCGGTGTCGAGCCCCGTCATCGTGGTCATGTGATCGGAGGCGCCCTCGGCGCCCTTGGCGGTCATCCGGTCGAAGGCCACGAGCTTGTCCAGCGGGAGCGCGTCCCCGCCGCCGTCGGCCGCGAGGACGTCCGCGACCGCGGTCCGCTCGGGGAGCATGAACAGCTGGAACTCGACGGCCTCATCGACGGCGCCGAGCTGCGACTCGAAGACGAAGGCGTACTCGTCGGCCTCGATCGGCACGTCGTCGAGGAGGTCCTCGACGGCCTCGTACCCGACGAACTCCGGCGTCGAGATGTCGATCGGCGTGCCGAGGTACTCCGCCCAGCCGTCGATGAACCCGCTGGTGACGATGTTGCCGACCTCCTTGATGCCGGACTCGCCGAGGTCGCCGTCCGCCCCCCCGAGCAGGCGCGGGAGCACCTCCTCGGTGAGCGTCTCGACGCTGTCGCGGTCGAACGCGAGCACCGTCTGGCCGGCGAGGCCGCCGTCGAACCGGATGCGGACGCCGGCGAACTCCTCGTCGGTCAGCGCCGCCCGGAGGTCCGTCGCCGAGAGGAGGTTCACCTTCGTGACTTCGACGAACGTCTCGACGCCGGTGAGCGTGCCGAGCGATTCGGCGGCCTCCTCGGCGCCCTCGCGGGCCAGGCGGTTGTAGGTCTCCAGCGACTGGATGTCGATGCGCATTATGCGGGCACCACGTCGTTGATCGCCTCGACGACGTTGGGCTTCTGGAACGGCTTCGTGATGTAGCCGTCCGCCCCGGCCTTGACGGCCTCCTTCATCTTCTCCTCCTGCCCGACGCTCGTGCACATGATGACGTTCGCGCCCGGGTCGTCGTCCTTGATGTCGGCGGTCGCCTCCACGCCGTCGCGGATCGGCATCACGATGTCCATCATCACGAGGTCGGGCTCGTTCTCCTCGTACAGCTCGACGGCCTCGACGCCGTTCTCGGCCTCGCCGACGATCTCGTAGTCCTCCTCGAGGATCTCCCGGAGCAGGTTCCGCATGAACTCCGAGTCATCGACGATCAGTACCTGGGTTGGCATGGGGTCGACCCCGGCTACCGGCGGTCGGTGCCTAAATCCTCCCCCCCAGATATCAGCACCGATAACAGACGGGACGCGGGCGGGGCCACGGAAAGTCAGCGGGAAGGAAGGGGGACGGTTGGGGGGAAGGGGGCGTGCCCGACGGGCCCGGTACGGGGACCCGCCGGTCAGCCGACGCGGTTCGGGTCGAGCCAGATGACGAAGCCGTCGTCGCGCTTGATCACGCCACGGATGCCCTCGTGGTCGGCGACGGGCGAGTCGTCGACGTCGGCCTCGTCGACGTCCACGACCTGCTGGACCTCGTCGACGACCCACCCGAGCGCCTCGCCCTCGTCGATGTGGCTCGGGTCCAGGACGATGATGCGCTGGCCCTCCTCGCCGTCCTCGATGTCGAGGACGGTCTTCGGGTTGACGATGGAGGTGGTGCGCCCGCGGAGGTCGATGACCCCCTCGACGTAGTCGGGCGTGTTCGGGACCTGCGTCAGCTGGCCCATGTCCACGATCTCGGCGACGTACGTGATGTCGACGCAGTACGTCTCGTCGCCGAGTTCGAACTCGAGTACCTGTGCGTCCGTCCGGGTCGTGTCTGACTCGCTCGCGTCGGTGGCTGCCATGTGTGGTTCCCGCCGCGACGAGGCGCGGCCGTCGTCCACCACGACCCGAACGCGCCGGATAAACCTACCCTCCCGCTTTTCAGTGCTGATACTCGGCGGCCGCCTCGGGCGGTCCGCGCCCGCCGCCCGCGCGTTATCACAGGTGATTCCTCGGAGCGAACGAATTTATACGGCCTGGGTCATCCTCCGTCCGACGACATGCACGGGCACAGCGACCGGGGACGCCGCCCGGGTGATCGGTGATGGCGGCCGGGGGCGTCGAGGCCGTGGTGGTCGACGACTCGAAGTTCATGCGGACGATGATCGCCGACATCCTCGACGACGCCGGCATCGAGGTCGTCGCGGAGGCGGCCGACGGCGACGCCGCCGTCGACCGGGTGATCGACCACGACCCGGACGTGGTGACGATGGACGTCGAGATGCCCGGGACCGACGGGCTGACCGCGGTCGAACGCATCATGGACGAGCGGCCCACGCCGGTGTTGATGCTCAGCGCCCACACCGGCGAGGGGACCGAGACGGCCTTCGAGGCGCTCGAACGGGGCGCGGTCGACGTCTTCGCCAAGCCCGGCGGCGAGGTGTCGGCGGGGATGTCCCGGCAGCGCGACCAGCTGGTCGAGCGCGTCGAGTCGGTCGCGCGGTCGGACGTCGCCGCCGGCCCGGACGGCGCCGGGGCGACGGCGACCGCCGGGACGGCGGGAGCGGCGGCCGGCGGTCGCGGCGGCTACCGCGAGGACGCGACGCTCGTGATCGGCGCCTCGACGGGCGGACCCCAGGTCGTTGAGGGGGTGCTCGGGGCGCTGCCCGCGGCGGCCGACCTCCGGGTGCTGGTGGTCCAGCACATGCCCGAGGGCTTCACCGGCCGGTTCGCCGCCCGGCTGGACGAGCGGTCGGCGTACGACGTGAGCGAGGCCAGCGACGGGGCGTACGTCGGCCCCGGCGAGGCGGCGGTGGCGCCCGGCGACCGCCACCTCCGGGTCGACCGGTGGCGGCGCGGCCGCCTCCGGGTCGAACTCACCGACGAGCCGCCGGTCAACAGCTCCCGCCCCTCCGTGGACGTGATGATGCGCTCGGCCGCCGGCGCGGCCGAGGGCCCGCTGGTCGGCGTCGTGCTCACCGGGATGGGGCGCGACGGCGCCGCGGGCATCCGCGCCGTCCACGCCGCGGGCGGACACACGATCGCACAGGACGAGGAGACGAGCACGATCTTCGGAATGCCCAAGGAGGCCATCGGGACGGGCCACGTCGACCGCGTGCTGCCCGCCGACGAGGTCGCCGAGGCGATCATCGAGCACGTGAGCGAGCCATGAACGACGACTACCTCGACGCGTTCGTCCGCGAGAGCGAGGAGAGCATCACCGAACTGAACAACTCGTTGCTCGCGCTCGAGTCCGACCCCGGGGACGAGGAGGCAATGGACCGGGTGTTCCGGACCGCCCACACCCTGAAGGGCAACTTCGGGGCGATGGGCTTCGCCGGCGCGTCGGACCTGGCCCACGCCATCGAGGACCTGCTCGACGCCATCCGCGAGGGCGAGATCGAGGCCACGCCGGCGGTGATGGACGAGGTCTTCGAGGGCGTCGACCGGATCGAGACGATCCTGGACGAGATCGAGCGGGACGGCGAGCCGAGCACCGAGGTCGAGGACCGGGTGACCGCGATCCGGGCGACGCTGGCCGAGGGCCCCGACGCCGCGGACGACGGCCCCGCGAGCGGCGGGAACGACGACGCGGGGCCGGACGGCGGGGCCGACGGCGGCGACGCGACCGACGGCGACGAGCGCCGGATCCGGGTCGAGATGGGCGACACCGACATGCCGGGCGTGGACGCGATGCTGGCCCTGGAGACCGCCGAGAACGACGTCGGGATCCGGGAGACCGATCCGCCCCGCGACCTGGTCGAGGAGGGCTCGTTCGAGGACGGCTTCGAGGTCGTCGTCGACGCCGACGAGGCGGAAGCGGCGGTCGGGGCCCTGTCGGCGGCGCGCCAGACCGCCACGGTGGAGCCGGTCGGGGCGGGCGATCCCGCGGGCGCCGGCGACGCGGACGGAGGCGCGGACGCGGGAACGGACGCGGACGACGACGCGGGCGCGGCAGACGATGATAACGCGGGGGCCGCAGACGAAGACGACGCGGAGGCGGCCGGCGACGGGGAGGCGGAGCCGGCCGACGGCGGCGGGGACGCCGGCGCAGCCGGCGACGACGTCTCGACGGACGACATCAAGTCGGTGCGCGTCGACGTCGAGCAGCTCGACGACCTGTACGGGCTGGTCGAGCAGCTGGTGACGAGCCGGATCAAGCTGCGCCGGGCGGTCGAGACCGGGGACGGGTCGGCGACGGAGAACCTCGACGAACTCGACAAGATCACGACGAGCCTGCAGGACACCGTGATGGACATGCGGCTCATCCCGGTCAAGCGGGCGGTCAACACCTTCCCGCGGCTGGTCCGGGACCTCGCCCGGGACCTCGACAAGCAGGTCGACTTCCGGATGGAGGGCACCGACGTCGAACTCGACCGGACGATCCTCGACGAGATCTCCGACCCGCTGATGCACGTCATCCGGAACGCGGTCGACCACGGGATCGAGCCGCCGGAGGTCCGCGAGCGGAAGGGCAAGCCGCCGACGGGGACGGTCCGCCTGCGGGCCGAGCGCGAGCGCGACAGCGTCACCATCACCGTCGAGGACGACGGCGCGGGGCTGGACCCCGACGAGATCCGCGAGGAGGCGCTCACCCAGGGGATCCGCGACCGGACGGAGATCGAGGCGATGGACGACTCGGAGGTGTACGACCTGGTCTACCACCCCGGCTTCTCGACCTCCGACGAGGTGACCGACGTCTCCGGGCGGGGCGTCGGGATGGACGTGGTCCACGAGACGGTGGCGCGGCTCGACGGCGACGTCTCCGTCGAGAGCGAACCCGACGAGGGGACGACGGTCACGGTCGAGCTCCCGGTGTCGATGGCGATCGTGAAGGTGCTGTTCGTCACCGTCGAGGGACGGGAGTACGGCATCCCGATCAAGAACATCGAGGAGGTGAGCCGCGAGTTCGCCGTCGAGACGATCCGCGGCCGCGAGGTGGTCTCGCACGACGACGACGCCTACCCCGTGATCGACCTGAGCGAGGCGCTGGCGACCGACGACCACCGCGCCGACCGGGCGGCCGCGGCGACCGACGGGGGACGGACCGAGGAGATGTACATCCGGATCCGCGACGACGTCCGGCGGGTCGTCCTCCGGTGTGGGCGGGTGACCCAGCAGGAGGAGGTCGTCATCAAGCCGTTCCAGGGCCGGTTGAGCGACACGGACGGGCTGAGCGGCACCGCCGTCATCGGCGACGGGAACGTGGTGCCCATCATCGACGTGACGACGCTATGAGCCGAAACGCGGGGGCCGGCTTCGATCGGCTGGTCGAGTACATCGAGGAGGAGATGGAGTTCGCGACCAGCCACTACAACGACGCGTACCTCGACCGCCGGATCGGGGCGCGGATGCGCCGAACGGGCCACGACGAGTACGGGGCCTACCGGCGGCTGCTGGCCGAGGACGACGGGGAGCGCGAGGCGCTGCTCGACGCGCTGAGCATCAACGTCACGGGGTTTTTCAGGAACCCGGAGGTCTGGGAGCGGCTCCGGGCGGTGCTCCGCGGGCTGAGCGACCGGCGCCGGCGGGTCCGGGTCTGGAGCGCCCCCTGTGCCGACGGCCGGGAGCCGTACTCGCTCGCGATGCTGGCGCTGGACGACGACGGGGTCGACGCCGGGCGGGTCGAGGTGACCGCGACCGACATCGACCGGGAGGCGCTGGCCACGGCCCGGGAGGGGGTCTATCACACGACGCGGACCACCAGGATCGAGGAGGAACTCCGGCCGCTCGACGGGGTCGACCGGTACGTCGAGCGCGAGGACGACCGGTTCCGCGTCCGGGAGGCCGTGCGGGACCTGGTGACCTTCGAGCGCCACGACCTCATCCGGGGCGAGGCCCGGGGGCCCTTCGACCTGGTCTGCTGTCGGAACCTGTTCATCTACATCGACCGCGAGTACAAGGAGCCGGTGACCGAGACCGTGACCGAGTCGCTCCGGCCGGGGGGGTACCTGGCGCTCGGCAAGACCGAGACGCTCCCGCGGACCCACGAGGACGCCTACGACCCGGTCGCAAAGCCGCTCCGGATCTACCGGCGAGCGGGGGGTGACCGCGACTGATGTCGCTCTACGAGCTCCACCGCGAGGGCGACGCGGAGGCGGTGGCGCGGGTGCTCGAGGGGAGCGACAGCCGGCGGGTGCGGCGGCGCGCCGCGGAGGTGCTGGGCGACCTCGACGACGCCGGCGACGGGGCGGTCGAGGCGCTCGTCGCGGCCGCCGACGGCGACGATGCGATCGAGGTGCGGGCGGCGGCGGTGGACGCGCTGGACCGGATCGGGGCCGGGGCGCTGGAGCGGTTCGTCGCGGAGCTGGAGGGGGTCAGCGCCGGCGGGCGGGCCGACTGGGCGGCCGCCCGGGAGTACGTGAACGCGCTGGCCTCGGACCGGCCGGAG
The DNA here is from genome assembly GCA_042219485.1 of Haloferacaceae archaeon. Classification (GTDB taxonomy): domain Archaea; phylum Halobacteriota; class Halobacteria; order Halobacteriales; family Haloferacaceae; genus CAZMLQ01. Next base: position 26,938 of record JBDGPV010000043.1, on the reverse strand, counting down.
GTGCGGATGGCGGCGGCGACCGTCCTCGGCCGGATCGGCGACGGCGAGGCGACGATGCCGCTGGTCGACCTGCTCGACGACCCGGAGCCGGACGTCCGGCGGCGGGCCGCGCGGGCCCTCGGCCGGATCGGCGACCGGCGGGCGAACGAGGCCCTGGCGGCGGCGCTCGACGACGGGAACCCGGGGGTGCGGCGGGCGGCCGCGGTCGCGCTGGGGGCGCTCGGCGGGGACGTGGTCGGGCCGCTCGTGGACGCCCTCGACGACCGCAACGAGAGCGTCCGCCGGGCGGCGGTCGACAGCCTCGGCGACGTCGGCGATCCGGCGGCCGTCGAGCCGCTGGTGGGCGCCCTCGACGACCGCAGCGAGAGCGTCCGCCGGGCGGCGGTGGTCGCGGCGGTCGACCTCCTGTCGAGCGCCCCGGCCGAGCGCAGCCACGAGATGCGGGAGTCGGTCGTGGAGGAGTTCCGCGGGATGGGCGGCGACACGGCGGTCGAGCCGCTCGCCGAACTGCTGACCGAGGGGCAACAGCTCCGGCAGCGCCGCAACGCCGCGTGGCTGCTCGGCCGGGTGGCGACCGACGACGCGCGGGCGGCCGACGCGCTCGTGGGGGCGCTGGCCGACGAGGACGACGCGGTCGCGCGGTTCGCCGCGACGGGGCTGGCCGAGATGGACGCCGACGCCGGCATCGAGGAGCGGCTGCTCGACCTCATCGACGGCTCGGCGGCGACCGGGGCCAAGGCGATGGCGGCGTTCACCCTGGGCAAGGTCGGGGGCGACCGCGCCCGGGAGCGGCTGGACGCGCTCGTGGACGAGACCGACGACGAGGAGGTCAGGCAGCGGGCGCTGAGCGCCCTCTCGAAGCTCGGGGGGCGGTGACGATGCGGGGGCGACGCCCGATCCGGCCGGCGCCGGCGTCGGCACCGCCGCGGGCGGGCCGCCGGACCCGTCGCGGGCGGGATCGCGCCCGACCGGGCCGGGCGACCGGGGGTGGGTCGCCGTGAGCGAGGGCGAACACAAGATCGCGGACACGCGCGGGAAGTTCGCCCAGGTGGTCAAAAACGAGCGGAAGCTCTCCGACGCGGGCTGGACGGGGGGGCGGATCGTCCTCTCGAACCGCCGGCTGGTGCTGGCCGGCAGCGAGGGCAAGCGGGCGATCCCGCTCGGGGCGATCCGGCGCCTGGAGGGGCGGTTCGACCTCAACCAGGAGATCGCGCGCGTCTCGGACTACCTCTCCCTGCGGCTGGACGAGGGGGTGGTGCTCGTGGCGTCCGAGGATCACGAGGCGTTCGAGACGGCGCTGTTTCGCGCCCTGCTCGACCGGGAGATGGTGCTGGCGAAACACCCCGCGGTCGAGGGCGGGGTCGTGCAGGACGTCGAGTGGACCAAGGCCCGCCTGAAGATCGAGGACGAGGCGCTCGCCCTGGCGATGGCCGACGGGACGTTCGTGGAGATGTCGCTCGACGACGTCGGGCAGGTCGCCGAGGGCGAGCGGACGGTGAACGACGAGAAGCGCCGGGTTATCGAGGCCGCCCACGTCGAGGACGGGACGAGCGTCCAGACGTACATCTCGGGCCCGGAGCGGCGGTGTTCGTTCGTCGAGACGCTCCTGGGCCGGGGCGCGGAGCGCAACCAGGCGTCGCTCGACCTCGACGAGACCGAGAAGGAGGTGCTGATGGCGCTGTACTCGGGGGTCTCGCCGTTCGAGATCCCGGACTTCGTCGGGATGGACGTCGACACCGTCGAGGAGACCTTCGAGCGGCTCATCGAACTCGAGGTGCTGGAGGAGGTGCGCAAGCGGCGCGAGGTGACGCTGACGACCCGGGGGCGCAACCTCGCGAGCGAGTCGATCAGCGAGCAGTGAGCGCCGGGCGGGATGACGCGCGTCCGACGCGGACCGGGGGACTTTTTATGCGTCCGGTTACCATACGCGATAGCATGGCCGGGGGAGAGGGGGCCGAGGCCGGCGACGCCGAACTCGTGCGGACGCTCGGCAGCAAGTACAGCGCCGAAATCCTCGGCGCCACGAACGAGCCGCGGTCGGCCCAGGAGCTGAGCGACCGGCTCGACATCCCCATCGCGACCTGCTACCGGCGGATCGAGGAGCTCACCGAGGCGGGGCTGCTCGCGCTCGAGGACAGCGTGCTCTCCGAGGAGCGCCGCCGCGTGGACGTCTACCGCCGGGAGGTCAACGAGCTGGTCGTGAGCTTCGGGGATTCGGGGTACAGCGTGGTCGTCGAGGAGCGCTCGCAGGTCAAGAACAAGCTCGACGACGCCTGGCGCGCGCTGTCGGATCCCGGCTGATCCGCTCCGTTTTCAGCGCCGATAATTTGAGGGGCAGGCTTAGAAGCGCCCGACGCATGGGTCCGGCAGAGCGGACATGAAAGTAATCACGCTCGCGTACCTGGGAAGCAGCCTCCTGCTGATGCTGGCCGGGGCCGTCATGGTCAGCATGGCGATCAGGGCCTACCGGGAGACGCTCAGGCGGGCGATGATCCACCTGTCGATCGGCTTCACCCTCGTGGTCGCGGCCGCCGCCTCGACGGTGATCAGCACCCTCCTGACCGGCTTCGACCCCACCCGGTCGCTGCTGCTCGTCCACAACGGCATCACGTCGGTCGGATACATCTTCGTCGTCTACAGCCTCGTCACGTACGAGTGAGGGCCGTGCCGTTCGGCCCGGTCGCTCGCCCCTTCTGTTTTCACTATCGATAATTCGGGGGGAGGCGTTAATATAGGGGAAAATAATCCTCGGGGTAGACCGGGCGACGGCACGCCCGGGCACGGTCGAACGATGTTCGAGAAACTCACCGACGCCGACGAGCGAGGCCAGGTCGGGATCGGCACCCTCATCGTGTTCATCGCGATGGTGCTCGTGGCCGCGATCGCCGCGGGCGTGCTGATCAACACGGCCGGCTTCCTCCAGACCCAGTCAGAACAGACCGGACAGCAGTCCAGCCAGCAGGTCACCGATCGCCTCGAACCCGTCACCAAGACGGGGAACGTCAACGCCAGCGATCAGATCGACAGCGTGACGCTGGTGATCCAGAAGGCCCCCGGGGCGGGCGACATCGACACCGACAACCTGACCGTCGAGTACATCGGGCCGGACGGGACGACGCGGATCGTGTCGCCGAACTCGTCCAACCCGAGTTCGACGGCGACCTTCAGCATCAGCGCGCTGAAGGACACAGACAACTCGGAGCCGGTGCTCAACGACCCCGACGACCGGTTCGAGCTGACGCTCACGCTCGACGGTAACAGTCCGAACCCCGTCGGGCTGAGCGCCAGCGAATCGGCGACGCTACGGATCACCACCGAGAGCGGGGCGACGAGCATCGTCCGGCTCCAGGTGCCCGAATCGCTCTCCGGCGAGAACGCGGTGAGCCTCTAGAACGATGTTCGAGAAACTCACTGACGCCGACGAGCGAGGCCAGGTCGGGATCGGCACCCTCATCGTGTTCATCGCGATGGTGCTCGTGGCCGCGATCGCCGCGGGCGTGCTGATCAACACGGCCGGCTTCCTCCAGACCCAGTCAGAACAGACCGGACAGCAGTCCAGCCAGCAGGTCACCGATCGCCTCGAACCCGTCACCAAGACCGGGGTCACCGACTCGTCGTCGCCCAAGCAGATCAAGACGGTGGAGCTGACCATCCAGAAGTCGCCCGGGGCGAGCGACGTCGACCTCGACAACGTGACCGTCGAGTTCATCGGCCCGAGCGGCGACGAGCGGTTCGTCCTCAACGCCGACAACCGGAGCAGCACCACGGCCATCGAGGACGACGACACGTCGCTCAGCGGTCAGAACATCCTCAACAGCAAGACCGACCGGGCGGTCGTCAAGTTCGACCTCACGGTCTCGACGTGGAGCACGATCACCAAGCTCAGCGGCGGCGAGGAGGCGACGATCCGGCTGACCACCGAGAGCGGGGCGACCACCATCGTCCGGCTCCAGGTGCCGAAGTCGCTCTCCGGCGAGAACGCGGTCGGCCTCTAACCGGCGTCCCGTTCTCCGACGTACTTTTAACACGGCGCGCCACGTCCGGTCAGCCGTAGCCATGGCGCCGGAGCCCGAGGACCGGGACGAGGAGGACGCCCGCGAAGCCCCGGCGCTCGATCCGGACGACCTCGACATCGGCGACGACGAGCACGTCAGGCAGCTCGACGACAACCGGTACGTCGTCTCGCCCGACGACCCGATCGCGCCCGAGGACCGCGACTCGGGGCGGGCGACGACCGAGTCGCTGCGGGCGGACGCCGACGCGCGGGCGAGGGACGAGGGCGAAGGCGAGGGCGGGGCGGGGGCCGCGGACGACGGGGCCGGGACGGCGCCGCTCGACGACGAGCGGGTCCACGACCACCTCAAGGAGACGCTGGCGACGGCCGACACGGCCTACGCGTTCGACGTGACGGCGCGGTTCGACGACAGCGTCGGCCACCACCGGCTCCGGTCGGACGACGTGGTCGCGGCCTTCGAGTCGCTGCTGCTCTGGAGCGCGCGCCAGCTCGACGACCGGACCGCGGCGGAGTCGGTGCTGGGCATCCTGCTGACCGAGTCGAACCTCGCGGTGCGGTACCCGCCGGGCACGCTCGCGGCGATGGCCGCCGAACACGGGGTCGAGCCCGAGGACACGGTGGCCGACCTGCTCGCGGCCGCCGGCGACGAGGAGGGCGTCGTCTTCCCGCCCCCGGGGGCCGACGTGCGCCGGGACTAGCCGTCGAACGGCGAGCCGCCGGAGCCGCCGCCCGTCCGGCCGCCCCCGAACCCGGACTCCATCAGCGAGAAGCCGGCCGCGTCCTGATGGACGGTGATGCCGCCCGTGTCGATGTCCATCGGGAACACCTCGTTGTCGAAGTCCTGCTTGCGCATCTTGGCCACCCAGAGGTAGCGGTTCACGTCGGCGTTGGTCGGGATCTGCGCGAGGTAGATGTTGCCGTCGGTGAGGAAGTTCTCCAGGTCGATCTCGGTCTCCGGGAAGATCGCCCCCTGCTCGTTGACCAGGAGGGCGGTCTGGCCGTTCTCCTTGAGGATGTCGATGAACCGCAGGAGGTAGGTCCGCCGCTCGCGCTCGGAGTCGAAGAACATCGAGAACATGGTGATCGAGTCGACGACGAGCCGGGCGTACTCCTCGACCGCGACGTACTCGAGGATGCGGTCGATCGTCGCGGAGAAGTCGTCCTCGCGGAGCAGGTCGCGCTTGTCGTAGACGACGATGTCGCCGTCCTCGACGAACTCGTCCCACTCCTCGAAGCCGATCGCGGCGGCCGCCTGGGCGATGTCGGCCTCGTTCTCCTCGAAGGAAAGGTAGATCCCCTTCTCGCCGTGTTCCCGGACCCCGTGATACAGGTACTGCATGCTGAGGATGCTCTTGCCGGTGCCGGGGTTGCCGCTCACCAGGACCGCGGCGTTCCGGGCGATGCCACCGCCGAGGATCTCGTCGAGGCCCTCGACCCCGGTCGTGACCAGGTCGACCATACCCTATATTCACACCGGGGCTTTAGTGTCTGGCGGGCGCCCGCTCGCCGGGCGAGGGCCCGTGTGACCGGTCACGAGCCGGCGACGGCCGGGCCGGCGCGGCGCCGTTGGCCCAAAGGGTTTAGAGTCGAACCGGCCTACGCCTACGGGATGGAACTGGGCCGTCCACCGTCGGGGACCGCGGAGCGGCCGCGGTCGGTGTTGCTGCTGGAGGGCGCGGACGGCGAGGCCGCCGACCGGCTGTGCATCGACCTGCTCGCGGGCGAGCGGGCCGGGGAGACCCGGCTGCTGTTCGTCACGCTGGTCGACTCGCCCGAGAAGCGGATGCGGGCGTGGGACGCGGCCGCCGACCGGCGCCCGGCCGAGGCCGTGGCGGTCGGGATGGCGGGCGCCCGGAACGGCCCCGACGGGCCGGACGGGGTCGACGTGCGGACCGTCTCGGACCCGGCCAACCTCACCCGGCTCGGGGTGGTGATCACCGGGGCGCTCGCGGACCTCGACGGCGAGGGCCCGTCGGTCTGTTTCCACTCGCTGTCGGTGCTGCTCCAGTACGCCCCGGTCGAGCAGGTCTTCCGGTTTCTGAGCGTGCTGAACACCCACCTCGACGCCGCGGGCGCGGCCGCGCACTTCCACTTCGACCCGTCGATCCACGACGACCGGACCCTCGCCACCCTCCGCCCGCTGTTCGACGAGGTCGTCCGCGCCGACGGGGACTGACGGGGGTCAGAGCCGGACGGACGCGAACAGGTACAGGGCCGCGAGCGCCGACTCGAAGACGAGCGTCCCGAGCGCCGAGAGGAGCACGAACCGCCGGTCGGACATGGCCGCGAGGCCGGCGGGAACGGTGAGCATCCCCCGGGTGAACAGCAGGGTGTTGCTGACCGGGACCACGACCGGGCCCCAGCGGTCGAACCAGCCCTCGAACCGGGCCAGGCGCCCGTCGCTCACCCGGAACCAGCGCCGCGAGAGCAGGAACTCCCGGCCGGCGCGCTTCGCCAGCGAGAACAGGGCGTACTGGCCGACGGTGGCGCCGAGCACCGCGACGGCCACGACCGACACCACCCGGTCGTCGCCCAGCAGGAGGAGGGCGCTCGGGACCACCAGTTCGCTCGGCATGAAGTACATCAGCATCGCCCCTTCGAGCACGAACACGCCGAAGAGGACGACCAGCGCGTACTCGGAGGCCAGCAGGTCCCGGAGGGCGGGGGGGACGGCGGCGAGCCCGTCGGGGGCCATGCGCGCCGGTCGGGCGGGGGGCGGCATAACGGTTGCCGTTGGCCGGCACGCCGGCGGCGATGCGGGCACGGACGGGACACGGGGACGGCGGGCGGGGCCGCCGCGGACCGGTGTCGTTTACACCGCGCCGGACCAACGGCGGCGCATGAAGGGCACGGATCGGCCGCGGCGGCTCCGCCGGGACGGGGTCCGGGACCTGGTGAGCGAGACGAGCGTCGACGCCGGCGACCTGATCGCCCCGGTGTTCGTGGACGCGACCGCCGACGAGCGGGTGCCGATCGGCTCGATGCCCGGCCAGGAGCGGGTGCCGGTCGGGGAGGCGGCCGCCCGGGTCGAGGAGCTCCGGGCGGCCGGCGTCGGGGCGGTGATGCTGTTCGGCGTGCCGGCGCGCAAGGACGCCGAGGGCAGCAGGGCCTGGGCGGAGGACGGCGTCGTCCAGCGGGCCGTGCGGCGGATCGACGCCGAGACCGACGCCACCGTCGTCACCGACGTCTGCCTCTGCGAGTACACCGACCACGGCCACTGCGGGGTGCTCGAACCCGGCGCGCGGGAGGACCCGACCCTGACCGTGGCCAACGAGCCGACGCTCGACCGCCTGGCGCGGACGGCGGTCTCGCACGCCGAGGCGGGCGCGGACGTGGTGGCGCCGTCGAGCATGACCGACGGGATGGTGGGGGCCATCCGGGCGGCGCTGGACGACGCGGGCCACGGCGCGACCCCGATCATGAGCTACGCGGCGAAGTACGAGAGCGCCTTCTACGGCCCGTTCCGGGACGCCGCCGACGGGGCGCCGGCGTTCGGGGACCGGCGCCACTACCAGATGGACCCCGCCAACGGGCGGGAGGCGCTCCGGGAGGTCGCGCTGGACGTCGAGGAGGGAGCGGACGTGTTGCTGGTCAAGCCCGGCCTGCCCTACCTCGACGTGATCCGCCGGGTCAGCGAGCGGTTCGACCGGCCGGTCGCCGCGTACAACGTCAGCGGCGAGTACGCGATGCTGCACGCCGCCGCCGACCGGGGGTGGCTCGACCTGGAGGCGACCGCCCTGGAGTCGCTGCTCGCGCTGAAACGCGCCGGGGCCGACACCGTCGTCACGTACTTCGCCGAGGACCTCGCCCCGCGGCTCTGAGCGGCGGGCGACCCGGCGCGCGCGGCGCCCGCGACCCCCGCGGAACCGGGGCGCGGGCGGCCGGTGCCCGCGCATTACGTCCGTCGGGATTTCCCCCGCCGATCGCCCGGTGGATCGGGAGAATACGTCCTTATACAACTTGTATCCGATATTAAACCGGACGGCCGTCGAGTCGCCGCACCGTATATCCGGTTTTGTAAACGGCAGCGCTTATATTCAACCCGCTTGTGACTCTCGACCGGATAGAAGATGACGATACAGAGCGAAACAGTAGTAGAACAGAACAGTCGTAATATCGTTCCGGGTCGGGACGGGGGGCGGTCGCCGTGCTAGCCCCGGCCCTGCAGGTCGATCCCGGCACGGTCGTCGAGGGCGTGAACACCGTCTGGGTGCTGACGGTGACGTTCCTGATCTTCTTCATGCACGCCGGCTTCGCCATGCTGGAGGCGGGGCAGGTGCGCTCGAAGAACGTCGCCAACCAGCTGACCAAGAACATGCTCACCTGGAGCATCGGGGTGATCGCGTTCTTCCTGGTGGGCGCGGCGGTTTCGTCGATCGTCGGCGGGCTGACCGGCGGCGGCTCCTACTCCGTCGGGGGCGCGTTCGCCGGGGTGCTCTCGCCGGCCAGCGAGACCGCGTGGGTCGGGTGGCTGTTCGGCGCGGTCTTCGCGATGACGGCCGCGACCATCGTCAGCGGGGCGGTGGCCGGCCGGTGCAAGCTCCGCGCGTACGTCAGCTACACGATCCTGCTGGCGGCGGTCATCTACCCGGTCGTGACCGGCGTGACGTGGGCGGGCGGCGTCCTGTCGACCGTCCTCGGCGTCGGCTTCCACGACTTCGCCGGCGGCATGATCGTCCACGGCATGGGCGGCGTCGCCGGGCTGGCGGCGGCCTGGGTGATCGGGCCCCGGATGGACCGCTACAACGACGACGGCAGCCCGAACGTCATCCCCGGGCACTCGATGACGTTCGCGGTGCTGGGGACGCTGATCCTCTGTTTCGGCTGGTACGGCTTCAACGTCGGCACGGCGGCCAGCGTCTTCGCCGCCGAGAACGGGTCGCTGACGCTGGCCGCGTTCGAGTCGACCGTCGGCCGCGTCGCGCTCACGACGACGCTCGCGATGGGCGCCGGGGCCATCGGGGCCGCGGGCGTCTCGCTGCTCAAGACCGACAAGGTCGACACGCTGTACGTCGCCAACGGGATGCTGGCCGGCCTGGTCGGCATCACCAGCAACACCGACGTCGTCACCTGGGTCGGGGCGCTGATCATCGGCCTGCTGGCCGGCGGCCAGCTCCCCATCGTGTTCGGCTTCATCGAGAAGCGCCTGAAGGTCGACGACGTCTGCGCGGTCTACCCCGTCCACGGCTCGGCGGGCGCGATGGGCGCGATCGTCTACCCGCTGTTCTCGATCAACGGCTTCTCGGTCACCCAGCTGGCGGCGCAGGTCGTCGGCGTGACCGCCATCGGGGCGTGGACGGTCGTGGCGACCGTCGCCGTCTTCGGGGCGTTCAAGGCCGTCGGGCAGGCCCGGGTCACCCCGGAGCACGAGCGCGAGGGCCTGGACATCGCCGAGCACGGCGTCAACACCTACCCCGAGTTCGGCGGCGACGCCGGCGCGGGCGTCGCCGCCGACGGCGGCAGCATCGTCCGGGCCGACGGCGGCACGCCGAACGACGGGCTGAAGATGGTGATGGCGATCATCCGGCCCGAGAAGCTCGGCGACGTGAAGAAGTCGCTGGCGGACGTGGGCGCGCCCCACCTCACGGTGACCGACGTCAGCGGGCGCGGCACCCAGCCCTCGAAGACGGGGCAGTGGCGCGGCGAGGAGTACGTCGTCGACCTGCACCAGAAGGTCAAAATCGAGTGCGTCGTCGCCGACGTGCCCGCCGGCGACGTGGCCGAGGCCATCCGCGACGCGGCCAACACCGGCGAGTCCGGCGACGGCAAGGTGTTCGTCCTGCCGGTCGAGGACGCCCTCCAGGTCCGCACGGGCGCCGAGGGGCCCGCCGCGGTCTGATCCGGGTGCGGGCGGTGCGGGCACGAGCGGCGGTTCGCCGCGGCCCGGACCGCCGCCCCCGCCCGCCGGGGCCCGGCCGCGGACCGGCGACCGCGAGAGCCAACCGTTTTGTCCCCGCCGCCGAACGGCCCGCCATGGCCGACGACCGGTCGCGGGACCTGTACGACCGCGCGCTCGCGGTGATGCCCGGCGGCGTCAACTCGCCGGTGCGCGCCACCCAGCCGTACCCCTTCTTCGTCCGGCGCGGCGACGGCGCCCACGTCGTCGACGCGGACGGCAACCGGTACCTCGATTACGTGATGGGCTACGGACCGCTGCTGTACGGGCACGACCTGCCCGACCCGGTCGAGGCGGCGGTCCAGTCCAGGGTCAGCGAGGGGCCGATGTACGGCGCGCCGACGGAGGTCGAGGTGGAACTCGCGGAGTTCGTCGCCCGGCACGTGCCGGGCGTCGAGATGGTCCGGTTCGTCAACTCGGGCACGGAGGCCACCGTCTCCGCGGTGCGCCTGGCGCGGGGCGCGACCGGGCGCGAGAAGGTGGTCGTGATGCAGGGCGGGTACCACGGCGCCCAGGAGTCGACGCTCGTGGAGGGCGACGCCGACGATCCGCGGCCGAGCAGTCCGGGGATCCCGGCGACGTTCGCCGACCACACCCTCCCCGTGCCGTTCAACGACCCGGAGGCCGCGAGCCGGGTCTTCGAGGCCCACGGTGAGGAGATCGCGGCGGTGCTCGTCGAGCCGATCCTCGGCAACACCGGCATCGTCCACCCGGTCGACGGCTACCACGAGCACCTCCGGGACCTGTGTGACGAGCACGGCGCCCTCCTCGTCTTCGACGAGGTCATCACCGGCTTCCGGATCGGGGGGCTCGGCTGCGCCCAGTCGCTGCTCGGCGTCACGCCGGACCTCACGACGTTCGGCAAGATCGTCGGGGGCGGGTTCCCCGTCGGCGCCGTCGGGGGGCGGGCGGACGTGATGGCGGAGCTCACGCCCGCCGGGGAGGTGTTCCAGGCGGGGACGTTCTCGGGCCACCCGGTGACGATGGCCGCCGGGCTGGAGTCGCTGCGCTACGCCGCCGAGCACGACGTCTACGAGCACGTGAACCGCCTGGGCGAGCGCCTGCGCGCCGGGATCACCGAGATCGCCGCCGAGCGGGCGCCGGAGTACACCGTCGTCGGGACGGGCTCGATGTTCAAGACGGTCTTCACCCGCGAGGGGCCGGACGACCCCGCCGGACAGTGCGAGGCCGGCTGCGAGCAGCGGCCCGACTGCCCGCGCTACGACCGCTGTCCCAAGACGGGCGCGGACGTCGACGACGCGGCGACCGACCGCTGGGAGCGGCTCTTCCGACAGCGGATGCGCGAGGCGGGGGTCTTCCTCACGGCCAACCAGTTCGAGAGCCAGTTCGTCTCCTACGCCCACACCGAGGAGGACGTCGAGGAGACGCTGGCGGCCTACGAGGACGCCCTGTAGCGACGGATGCGCCGCGACCCCTCGCGGTGGTGGTACCTCGTCGTCGTCGGGGTCGCATGCGCGCCGGTCGCGCCGCTCCTCTACCGGTTCGTGACGACGATGGCGGGGCTGGCCGCGGCGGGCGGCGGCCCGGCGGGGGCGCTCCGGACGGCGGGGGCGACGGGAACGATCCGGGCGATGTGGGCGGCCGCGGCGGCCGTCGGCCTCTGTGCGGGGCCGGGGCTGGCGGCGGGCCTGTACCTCGACGCGCGGGCGGTCGGGGCCCGGACGTCGTGGACCCCGGCGGCGCGGCGCTGGGGCCTCGGCGGGCTCTGTTACCCGCTCTCGGTCGCCGTGGCGCTCGGGTACCTCGTCCGGCGGTACCGGCGGGTGGGCCTGCTCGGCGTCCCGGTCGAGCGACCGCCGACGCGGGCGGAGCTCGCCGACTCGGGGCTGTGGCGGGGCGTCGCCGCCGGCACCGTGGGGGTGCCGGCCGTCGGGGGCGCGTGGGTCGCCGCGACGCTCCGGGTCGCCGGCGGGCGCGTCGGCCTCCTGACGGTTGGCGTCGTGCTGGGGCTCCTCGTCGTGGGGCTCCTGTACGTCGCCTACGCCGCCGCGCTCCTCGCCGACGCCGAGCGGGTCCGCGCGAGCGACGTGGGGTGGACCCCCCGAATCCGGGTCTACCGGTTCCTGCTCGCCGCCGCGCCGCTCCCCGGGCTGCTCGCGGGCGTGGTCTACCTGTACGGCCGGCACCGACACGTCGGGGCGCCCTGACCGGCCCGGCGAGCGGGGGACGGCGCGGGGCACGGACGGCAGGGCGCGCGCCGGGCGACCGATCGCGGGGGCCGACCGCCGGACGGGTCTCGGGGCCGCCGAAGTGGTGTCCTTTTCACCGTCGGCCGTCGATGGACGGGCATGACCGAGCGGACCGTGCGGCTGGCGACCCGGGGGTCGGACCTCGCGCTCCGGCAGGCCGCGCGCGTGCGGGACGCGCTCGCCGGGCGGCGGGTCGCCGTCGAGGTGACCGAGGTCGAGACGCGGGGCGACCGGGTGCGCGACGAGCTCATCCACCGGCTCGGGCGGACCGGGGCGTTCGTCCGCGCGCTCGACGAGCGCGTGCTCGACGGCGACCTCGACGCCGCGGTCCACTCGATGAAGGACATGCCGACCGAGCGGCCCGACGGGCTGGTCGTCGCCGCCGTGCCCGAGCGGGCCGCGGCCGCCGACGTCCTCGTGACGCCGGACGGGGCGGGCCTGGAGGCGCTCCCCGAGGGGGCGGTCGTCGGCACCTCGTCGCTCCGCCGGGGGGCGCTGCTCCGCCGCGAGCGCCCGGACCTCGACGTCCGGCCGCTCCGCGGGAACGTGGACACGCGGGTCGAGAAGCTGCTGGCGCCGACCCTCCAGCGCGAGCACGAGCGCCGGCTGGCCGCGGCGGGCGAGGCGGGCGAGGCGGCGGGGGCCGGGGAGGGCGGCACCGACGGCGCCGACGGCGACGACCGGGACGGCGAGACCCCCGACCCGTCGGCGTTCGACCGCACGCCCGCGGAGTGGTTCGACGACCGCTCCCCGCTCGAACGGCGCGCGCTGGAGCGGGCGGTCGAGACGGAGTACGACGCCATCGTGCTCGCGGAGGCGGGGCTGGACCGGCTCGGCCTCCTCGACTCGGTCGCCGCCGAGCGCCTGCCCCCGGACCGGTTCGTCCCCGCGCCGGGCCAGGGCGCGCTCGCGGTGACCGCGGCCGACGAGGGGGTGGTGGAGCTGCTCCACGACCGGATCGACGACCCGGAGGCCCGGGTCGCCGCGACCGTCGAGCGGACGGTGCTCGCGGAACTCGGCGGGGGCTGTATCGCCCCCATCGGGGTGCACGCGACGGTCAGGGGCGAGTACGTCCACGTCGAGGCCGTCGTGGCCGACCCGGACGGGACCGAGGTGATCGACGGCGCCCGTGACCTCCCGGTCGAGCGCCACGCCGCGACGGCGGCCGACTTCGCCGACGACCTCGCCGACCGGGGGGCGGCGGCGCTGATCGACGCGGCGCGCTCGGCGGCCGACGACGCCGGGCGGGAGGACGAATGACCGACGGCGGTCGAGCGGACGGCGGTCGAGCGGACGGCGGCGGGGCGGCCGACGATCCGCCCCCGGACCGCGCCCCGGGGACGGTCTACCTCGTGGGATCCGGCCCCGGCGATCCCGACCTGATGACCGTGCGGGCCCGGCGCCTGATCGAGGAGGCCGACGTCGTGCTCCACGACAAGCTCCCGGGCCCGGAGATCATCGACCTGATCCCCGCCGACCGGCGCGAGGACGTCGGCAAGCGGGCCGGCGGGGAGCGGACCCCGCAGTCGTACACCAACCGTCGGATGGTCGAACTCGCCCGCGAGGGCAAGGAGGTGGTCCGGCTGAAGGGCGGCGACCCGTTCGTCTTCGGCCGGGGGGGCGAGGAGGCGGAGCACCTCGCCGCGGCCGGCGTCCCGTTCGAGGTGGTGCCGGGCCCCTCCTCGGCGGTCGCGGGGCCGGGGACCGCCGGCGTCCCGCTCACCCACCGCGACCACGCCTCGTCGGTGTCGATCGTGACGGGCCACGAGGACCCCGGGAAGGCGGAGTCGGCCGTCGACTGGGGGGCGCTGGCCGCGACCGGCGGGACGATCGTGGTCCTGATGGGCGTCGGGACGCTCCCGGAGTGGACCGCAGCCCTCCGGGAGGCCGGCATGGACCCGGCGACGCCGGTCGCGCTCGTCGAGCGGGCGACGTGGCCGGACGCCCGCACGGTCGTCGCGACGCTGGCGACGGCCGCCGAGGTCCGCGACCGGGAGGGGGTCGAGCCGCCGGCGATCGCCGTCGTCGGCGAGGTGGCCGCGACGCGGGAGCGCGTGCGGGCGTTCATCGGCGGCGGGCGCGGGGACACGGACGGGCCCGACGGCGAGGCGGGGGCGGAACGCGGGGCCGGACGGCAGAGCGAAAGCGAGGCGGGGGCGGAACGCGGGGGAGGGAGGGAGGACGAGGCCCGGGGGTCGGAGCGTGACTGAGCCCCCGCGGATCCCGGACGAGGCGACGCTCCGGCGCGCGCGCCTGGCGGTCGCGGTCTTCCGCCCGGCCGACGAGCGCATCGCACGGGCGGCGGAGCTCCTGGACTCGCTCGGCGCTATTCCGGTGCCCGACCCGATGCTCGCGGTCGAGCCGACCGGCGCGGCCCCGGCCGACGGCGCCGACGTCGTCGTCTTCACAAGCAGGACGGGCGCGGAACTCGCCGCCGACGCGGGGTGGACGCCGGGGGATGCGACGGTCGCGGCCATCGGCCCGCGGACGGCGGCCGCCCTGCGGGAGGCGGGGTACGCGGTGGACGTGGTTCCCGACGAGTTCTCGTCGGCGGGGCTGGTCGCCGCGCTCCGGAACCGGGTGGCCGGCGCGCGCGTCGAGGTGGCCCGCAGCGACCACGGGAGCGCCGTCCTGCTCGACGGCCTGCGGGCGGCCGGGGCCGACGCGAACGAGACGGTGCTCTACCGGCTGACGCGGCCGCCGGAGGCGGGCCGGTCGGCCGAACTCGCCGCGGACGGCCTGCTCGACGCGGCCTGCTTCACCTCGTCGCTGACCGTCGAGCACTTCCTCGACGCGGCGGCCGAGCGGGGCGTCCGGGACGCGGCCGTCGCGGCCCTCGACGGGGGGGTCGTCGGCGCCATCGGGGAGCCGACCCGCCGGACGGCCGCCGACCGGGGGCTCCCGGTCGACGTGGTGCCCGACGAGGCGACCTTCGAGGCGCTGGCGACCGCCGTCGTCGAACGGGCGTCGCCGAGCCATCGCGGGGCGTAAGCGGGGCGACGCCGGACGAGGGTTTAATTCGGATCGGGCGGCTACCGTGGGCCGATGACCGCCCCGGTTCCCGCGCTCGCCGACCGGGCGCGCGCGTGTGCTCGACGCCTGCTGTCGGCGGACTCGGTGCTGCTGGCCTCCCACATCGACGCCGACGGGCTGACCAGCGCCGCCGTCGCCGCGACGGCGCTCTCGCGGGCGGGGCTCCCCTTCGAGGTGACGTTCGCCAAGCAGCTCGACGCCGACGCGCTCGACGGCATCGCGGCGACCGACCACGACACCGTCCTGTTCACGGACTTCGGGAGCGGGCAGCTCGGGATGATCGCCGAGCGGGCGGCCGCCGGCGCGTTCACCCCGGTGATCGCCGACCACCACCAGCCCGCCGACGCGACCGCCGAGTACCACCTGAACCCGCTGCTCGCGGGCATCGACGGCGCCTCGGAGCTGTCCGGCGCGGGGACGGCGTACGTCCTCGCGCGGGCGCTCGCCCGGGAAGCGGGGGAAGGAGCAGGAGCGGGAGCGGGGGAGGCCGGCCCCGGCGATATCGGGGACGGAGGGGACGACCCGCGGGCGGACGGCCGCGACCTGGCGGGGCTGGCGGCCGTCGGCGCGGTCGGCGACATGCAGGCCGGGGCGGACGGCCTGCACGGCGCGAACGGCCGGATCGTCGAGGAGGGGGTCGCGGCGGGCGTGCTGGCGGCCGAGCGGGACCTGTCGCTGTACGGGCGCCAGACCCGCCCGCTCCCGAAGCTGCTGGAGTACGCGAGCGACGCGCGCATCCCCGGCATCACCGGGACCGAGTCCGGGGCCGTCGACTTCCTCGCCGGCCTGGACGTGGACCTGCGGGACGCCGACGGCGACTGGCGCCGGTGGGTCGACCTGACAGCCGACGAGCGGCGGACGGTCGTGAGCGGGCTGGTCCGGCACGCGATGGAGCGGGGCGTCCCCGCCGAGCGGATCGAGCGGCTGGTCGGCACGACGTACACCCTCGTCGGGGAGGAGCCGGGGACGGAGCTGCGCGACGTGAGCGAGTTCTCGACCCTGCTGAACGCCACGGCGCGCTACGAGCGCGCGGACGTGGGGCTCGCGGTCTGCCTGGGCGACCGCGGCGCGGCGCTTGACCGCGCCCGGGCGCTCCTGCGCGAGCACCGCCGGAACCTCTCGGAGGGGCTGGACCTGGTCACGAGCGAGGGCGTCGAGCGGACCGAGCACCTCCAGTGGTTCGACGCGGGGACGCGGATCCGCGAGACCATCGTCGGCATCGTCGCGGGGATGGCGCTCGGCGCCGACGGCGTGGACCGCGACCGGCCCATCGTCGCCTTCGCCGCGAAGGGCGAGGACGACCTGAAGGTCTCCGCCAGGGGATCGGGGGGGCTGGTGGGCCGGGGGCTCGACCTCTCGGCCGTGATGCGCGAGGCAGCCGGCGAGGTGGGCGGCGAGGGCGGCGGGCACGACGTGGCCGCGGGCGCGACCATCCCGGCCGGGGCCCGCGACGCGTTCCTCGCGGCCGCGGACGCGCTGGTCGGCGATCAGCTCGGGTGAGCCGTCAGCACCCGCTTCAGAGCGCGTCGCGGCAGATCGCCGCCGCGTCGTCCTCGTCCACCCGGCGGGGGTTGCCGGCGAGCAGGCGTTCGAGCGTCGTCGTCTTCGCGGCGAGGGCGGGCACGTCGTCGGGCCCGACGCCGAGCGCGGCCAGCCCCTCGGGCGCGCCGACGTCGGCCGCGAGGGCGGCGACGGCGTCCGCCGCGGCCCCGTCCTCGCGGCCGAGCCAGCGCGCGACGTCGCGGTAGCGCTCCCGGACGCAGGGAGCGTTGTACCGCATGACCGCCGGCAGGACGGCGGCGACGGTCTCGCCGTGGGGGGTGTCGTGGGCGGCGCCGGCGGCCATCGCGACGGCGTGGGCGGCGCCGAGGCCGGCGTTGGCAAACGCCACCCCGGCCGCGAGGCTGCCCAGCGCCACGTCCCGGCGGGCGTCGAGGTCCTCGCCGTTCGCGACCGCGCGCCGGAGGCCCCCGCCGATCCGGCGGACCGCGACCCGGGCGAGCGCGTCGGTCAGCGGCGTTCGGCCGCCGTAGTCGGGCCGCGCGCCGGGGGTTGCTCGTGGCTTGGCGTCGAACGCGCGGGTGGTGTAGGCCTCGACGGCGTGGGCGAGCGCGTCCATCCCCGCGGCGGCCGTCGGCCCCGGGGGGAGCGACACCGCGAGGCACGGGTCGACCAGCGCCGCGTCGGGCACGAGGTGGGGGCTGGAGACGCCGACCTTGAGGCCGCGATCGGGCAGCGAGACGACCGCGACTGGGGTGGTCTCGCTCCCCGTGCCGGCGGTCGTCGGGACCGCGACGGTCGGGAGGCCGGGGCCCGGCACCGGCTCGCCCGCCCCGGTCGGCGGCGCGGCGTGATCGAGGACGGCGCCGTCCCCGGCGCCGACGGTCGCGGCGACCTTGGCGACGTCGAGCGAACTGCCGCCGCCGACGCCGACCACCGCGTCCGGGTCGTCGTCGCGGACCCGTTCGACGGCCGCCTCGAAGGCGGACAGGTCGGGGTCGGGGTCGACGCCGTCGAAGACCGTCGTCGTCAGGGCCGGGCGGCGGTCCGCCAGCGCCGCGCGCAGGTGCTCGACGACGCCCGCCTCGCGCACGCCGGGATCGGTGACGAGCAGGACGGAGCCGGCGCCGTCGGGCAGGTGGGCGGGCAGTTCCGCGGCCGCGCCGGCCCCGAACGCGACGGTCCCCGCGGTGCGAAGCTCCCAGACCGACTCGGGGTCGAACATACCCCCACGCCGGCGGGCGGGCCGAAAACGGTTGTCCCGGCGCGGGGCCGGCAGCCCGGCCGTCACGGCGCCGGGACCCAGGCGGCGGACGGGAGCACCCCCGCGAGCGCGAGGGCGGCGATCAGGGCGGAGGTGACGACGATGCTCGCCGCGGGCGGATCGAGGTGGGTCTCGGCGTGGGCGTAGAGGGCGCGCTGGAGGGCCTCGCCCAGGAGCGCCCCCGCGACGCCGAACAGGCCGCCGACCAGCAGGGCCTCGGGGAGGGCGACGGCGTCGGCGACGGCCGCCGGCGCGAGGCCGCCGGGCGGGGCGCCGGCCAGCGCCAGGACGGCGGTGCTCGCGGGGAGGGAGACGTGGTGGGTGACGGGGATCGCCGCCACGTCGGCGGTGAGGAACGCCAGCGCGACGACGCTGATGCCGAACGCGAGGAACGGGCTTCCGGTCAGGTACGCGACGTACGCGCCGAGGACGCCGACGGCGGCCCCCACCCCGATGACGTCGCGCCAGCGGTACTGGTGGGGGAGCCAGGGCTCGACCGCCGGGCCGCCGCCGTCGGCGACGGCGTCGGGCCCGGACGCGGCGTCCGCCGCCGCGTCGTCGTCCGCGCCGCCGTCCCGCCACCGCTCGTAGGGACCCATGTCGAACCGCCCGCCGGCCGCGTCCCCCACGAGGCTGTACCCGAACGCGGCGCGGTGGAGGAACGCCGACGCGACGACGCCGAGCGCGACCGGATCGGCGGGGACGGCAACCGCCCGCGAGAGCGACGCGACCGCGTGGCCGGCGACGCCGAACAGGCCGCCGACCGCGAGCACGTCCGGCCGGCAGCCGAGGCCGCGGGTCACGTCCCTGGCCGCGCGGGACTCGAACCCCGCCTCGACGTACCCCCGCCGGACCGCGTACGCGAGCGCCGCGGCGCCGCCGCCGAACGCGACGTGCGGGCCCAGCACGACCCCGAACCCGACCGTGCCGGTGATGTCGATCGGGGGCACGACGCCGGCCGCGCGGAGCCCGATCCGGTAGACCTCGCCGAGGACGACGACCAGGCCCGCGAGCACGAACGAGGGGAGCGCGCCGACGGCGGCGCCGAACGCCCCGCCGGCAAAGGCCGCCAGGAGCATCCCGGCGGTCCAGGGGTCCGTCGCCACGTCAGCGCCCCCGGACGCCGGACGGCGCGGCCACCCGGCGGATCCCAACGCCGGCTCCCCGGCCCGGCGCCCCCGCGATCGTCATCGTCCCGAGGCGACCTCGGCGTCGAGGTCCCGGTCGATCTCGTCGAACAGCGCCGCGACGCGGTCGGCGATCCCGTCCCGGATCTCGCGGACGCGCTCGATGTTCCGCCCGCCCGGGTCATCGAGCGCCCAGTCCCGGACGTCGGTGTCGGCGTCGGCGTCGAGGTCGAGGGTCGAGCATCCCATCGTCGCCACGCGATCACAGGCCTCTAGCTCCGCCGTCGTGATCTCCCGCGGCACCCGGTCCGAGAGGTCGATCCCGACCTCGTCCATGGCCGCGACGACCCCCTCGTGGACCGCGTCGGCGGGGCGGGTGCCGCCGGTGAGGATCTCGACCTCGTCGCCCAGGCCGCGCCGGTCGCGCTCGCGCTCGGCGAACGCCGCGGCCATCTGGCTCCGGCCGGCGTTGCGCACGCAGACGAACGCCAGGCGGATCATCCGTCCCCCCGCGTCGCGTCGAGGGCGTCGAGCAGCGCCCGCGCCCGGTCGGTCGCCTCGTAGTACCGCCAGGTCCCCTCCTTCCGGCGGGTCACCAGCCCCGCGTCGTGGAGGTCCGAGAGCGCGTGGCTGATCGCGCTGTCGCTCACGTCCACGACCGGGGTGATCTCGCAGACGCACAGCTCCCCCTCGGCGGCCGCCAGCAGGCGCACGATCCGGTACCGGGTGTCGTTGCCGAGCGCCGTCAGCGCGGCGAGGTCGCCCGCCGGGTCCGCGGGGACCGCGGCGGCGTACCCCTCCAGCTCCGCCAGCCGGTCCGCGACGTCGGCCTCGCAACACGCGCCGAGCTCCCGCTCGATCAGCCGCTCCAGCCGCTCCGATCGGCCCGACATGGATCAACGGTTGAGCAAGTGTTCAGTTAATTCTTCCGGGGTCACGGCGGTCCGGGGGTGGGCGTGCGCGCGGGGGACGGCGGTCCGGGGGTGGGCCTTACCGGCTGTCGGGTGGCCCCGGGTCGGCGGGGGCCTCCCGCTCGCCGAGCGAGGCGAGGCGCGAGGCGATCGCCTCGTGGCACGCCAGGCCGCCGAGGACCACCACGGCGACGAGCACCCGGGCCAGGGTCTCGAGAGCCATATATACCGGTATGTGCCGGCGGGGAAGAAGATGTCGGCCCGGGAACGCGGACGCGGTCCGGTCCGACCGGGCGGCGGGCCGACGCCGGGGGCAGCGGGGCACGGCGGGCAGGCAGGCCGCGGCGGCGGGTCGGTCGTTGGGGGCACCGGCCGGGGCCCGGTCGAGGGGACGGTCGGGGCGGAAGAAACGGTTGCTATGTGTCCTCCATAGGGATGTATATCCGAACGCGGGGCCCGTCCGGGCCGGGCCGGATGGGGCGTGGTACGTACGGCTATTGTGGGCTGGGTACGCCTCCGTTGTCCACAGGTCGTTCGGGTCGGGAACGTACCGCTCATAGCAGCGTTCAATGGGGCCGTCGGCGCTGTAACGGGTGATGGCGGAGACAACCGCATCCAGCCAGACGGGGACGGAATCGTTCAGGTGGGACGTGGATCTAACCGATCTCGTGGTCATCGCGGGGCTCACGGCGGTGCTTTTCGCCGGGGCGCTGGCGATCGGTGAGGGGCTCGGCGAGATCCCGCCGGACATCGACTGGAAGGCGTTCTTCGTCGTGTACACCGTCATCGTCTTCGTCCCGTGGGGGACGCCGACGATCGCGGCCGCCGTGGGCGCGACCATCGCGGAGGGGATCCTCGACTTCTTCGAGGGGATGGAACCGGACGAGCCGTTCGGCTGGGCCGGCTACCTCGTCGGGTTCACGATCGCCGGGTACTTCATGAAGAACCCGAACGACACGGTGAAAATCGCCGTCGGCGCGGTGCTTGGCGGGGTCATCCAGTTCGCCATCGAGGGGCTCGCGTTCCTGGTGATCGAGGGCGAGGCGGTGTCGGTGTACCTGACCTCCCTCGCGGGCAACACGCTCACCCACGGGGTCGTCCTCGGCGCAATCCCGCTGATCCCGGTCGTCTCGGCCCTCCAGGGACGGATGGAGCGCGTGCTGGCACCCGCCGCACAGCAGTCCGGCTGACGGCCCGCACCCACACCCCGCGTTTTCAGTACGATGTCCGAGACCCCCACCCGGAGACGGAACCGATGATCGGCGCCGACGAGTTCTCCTTTACCTACCCGACCACGGACGAGCGAGCCCTCTCGGGCGTCTCGTTCGAGGTCAACGAGGGGGAGGTGCTCGGCGTCGTCGGGCCGGTCGAGGCGGGGAAGACCACCCTCGCCATGGCCCTCGCGAGTTTCGCGCCGCAGAACACGGGGGGGACGACCCGTGGGGAGCTCACCGTCGCGGGCCGGGACCCCAGAGACGCGACGGACAACGCGGTCGCGATGGTGTTCGAGGACTACACCGCCCAGCTGACCCAGGTCCGGGTGATCGACGAGGTGATCGCCCCCCTGATCAACCGGGGCGTTCCCCGCGCCGAGGCGACTGAGCGCGCCCGGGAACTGCTCGAGGATGTCCGGCTGGCGGACGTCGAGGGGAAGTTCACGTGGGAGCTGTCCGGCGGCCAGCAGCAGCGGCTCGCCATCGCCGCCGCCCTCGCCATCGACCCCGAGGTACTGATCTTCGACACCGCGACGGACATGCTCGACCCCGCGGGCAAGGACGCGGTCACGAACCTCGTCAGTTCGCTTTCGGGCGGGACGACGCTGGTGGTGACCGAGAACGATCCGGACGCGCTGGTCGGTATCGCAGACCGGGTGCTCGTCCTCGACGGGGGCGAGCGCGTCGCGTTCGGGCCTGCCGACGACCTCCTCCGGGACGCCGACCTCCTGGAGCGCGTTGGCGTCGCCCCCCCGGTCTGTGCGCGGATCGCCGACGGCCTCGGCCTCCCGGGGGCGCCGCTGACGCCCGGCGAGTTCCTCGACGCGCTCGACGCCGGCGTGGGCGCCGAGGGGGCGGGGCGGGGGGTAGTCGGCTCGGACGCGGGCGCCGCCGACGGCGGGCGGGTATCGACGGCGCGGGGGTTCGGGGAGACCCTCCTGCGCGCCGAGAACGTCAGGTACGAGTACGGGTCCGACGAGGTCGCCGTCGCGGGCATCGACTTCGGCGTCCGCGAGGGGGAGGTCCACGCCGTGATCGGCGGAAACGGGGCCGGCAAGACGACGTTCGTCAAGCTCCTCTGTGGCCTGTTCGAGCCGACCCGGGGCACGGTCTACGTCGACGGGGAGCCGACCGGAGGCCGGCCCGCCCGCGAGGTCGCCGAGACGGTCGGGATCGCGCTCCAGGACCCCGACGAACAGCTGTCCGAGCAGACCGTGGCGGCCGAGCTCCGGTTCCCGCTCGAGAAGCGGCGATACGAGCGGAGCGGCCCCCTCGGGCTCTCGAAACGCGAGCGATACGACGGGTCGTTCATCGACGCCCGGATCGAGGCGGTCCGGGACCTGATCGGGTTGTCCGGGGACATCATGGACGAGGACCCCGTCTTCCTGCCCCGCGGCGAGCGCCGTCGCGTGACGATCGCGAGCGCCCTGGCCCCGGAGCCGGACGTGCTGGTGCTCGACGAGCCCGCCGCGGGGCTCGACGCGACCGCCCGGGATCGCGTCGGGCGGGCCATCGAGCGGTTGCGCGATGACGGGAAGGGGATCGTCCTCGTCGATCACGACATGGACTTCGTCTGCGAGGTCGCGGACACGATCACCGTCCTCGAGGACGGATCGGTCGCGATGCAGGGGCCGGTCAGCGAGGTGTTCGCGCCCGACAACTGGGAGTGGCTCGAAACCCGGCACATGCGCCCGCCGCGCGCGGCCCGGCTCGCCCGGCAGGTCGGCGTCGACGCCCTGACCGCCGGGGAGTTCGTCGAGACGTTCGCCCCGATTCTGGAGGTCTCGGGATGAGACGGCGCGTCCCGGTCGTCTACACCGACCGGAACACCTGGTTCCACCGGCGCGACCCCCGGTCGAAGCTCCTCGTATTCGGGATGATGCTCCTATACATGTACGCCGCCCCCACGTGGGAGTGGATGCTGGCGATGGTGGGGGTGGGGCTGGGGCTGGCCGTGCTCGCCCGCGTCCCGCCGAAGTGGATCGGGGCGCTCCTGCTCCTCCAGGTCACGAACGTCGCCGGGATCCTCGCGTTCCCGGCCATCCAGCGGCTGGCGGCCGGCGGGACCGCGTTCGGGGGCGACTTCGACTTCGGGCTAAAGCTGGCGCTCTCCTGGCAGGCCGCGCTGCTGGTCAGCGCGAGCCTCTTCACCACGATGGAACTCACCGAGATCACCGACGGCCTCCGGGGCCTCGGCGTCCCCGAACTGGTCTGTTTCACGCTGGAGTACGTCCTCCTCCTGTTCTACGTCACGATCAGCGACCTCTTCCGGATCATGGACGGGATGAAGATCAAGGGGCTCGACATCGAGACGCGGAACCCGCTCAGGTTCGCGCGGAACGTCCCCAGCCTGGCCGTGCCGATGTTCATCACCGTCCTCCGGCGGTCGAACACGATGATGTCGGTGCTGACGATGCGGGGCTACTCGTTCTCGAACGAGGGACGGGAACTCCGGCACGACCTGTCGTTCGACGCGGGCGACACGATCCTCGTCGGGGTGGGGCTCGCCGTTCTGGCCGTGACGGTGGCCACGAGCGCCGGCGCGATGACCGTCCCCCTGCTGCCGGGGGCGGGGACCTGAAATGACCGGGACGGACCCGACGACGGGGGCGACGGGGGACGGGGGACCGGCGGGGCTCACGCCGGAACTGGCCGCGGGGTGGAGCCGGCTCGTCCTGTTCGTCGGGATGGCCGGGCTCGCGGTCGGCGCGCTCGCGGACGCCGCGCCGGTCGTCTGGGCTGGGGTCGGCGCCGTCGTGGTCGCCCTCTGTCTCACCACCGTCGGGAAGCTCCGCCACTACCGCGGTCTGCCGGTGTCGCGCCGCGACCGCGCGCTCCTGGCCGCCTCGTGGGTGCTGGTGGCGGTGACGGTCGCCGCCCTGCTGGCGGATTTCGCCGCCGCGCGGTACGGGCCGGGCAACGGGCGCTTCTTCGCGGCGCTCGCCGCCGCCGGCTTCGGGTTCGGGCTGCTCCACATGGCGGCGCAGTCGAAGTACCTGCCGGCGAACGGGGACGCGCCCGACCGGTAGCGCGGCGAGCGTCGGCCGGGGCCACACGAGGAGGGCGAACCGCCGCGCGACCGGTCGGGGCCTACCCGGTCCCGATGCCGAGGCGGTGGTCGTCGAGCGCCGCCTGCACCTCCTCCCAGTCCACGGGCGGTTCGAAGCCGTCGAGCACGCGCTCGACGGCCGCGAGGCGGTCGGCGTGGCGCTCGCGCCACGCGGGCCGCGAGAGGTCGGCGAGGCGGTCGGCGATCCGGTCGCGGCGGGCGTCGAGGCCGTCGATCCGGTCGGCCAGGTCGCCGAGGGCGCCGTCGTCCGCCTCCGCCCCGGGCCACTCCCGGAGGGCGGCGAGGTCGGCCCGGAGGTCCGCAATCAGGAGCGCCGACACCCGGGCGCGCGCCGTGGCGTCCACCCAGTGCCCCGCGGGGTCCGGGAGGTCGGAGCCGGCGGCGGCGACGGCGTCGGCCAGGTCGTCGGTCGCATCGGCCAGGCCGTCCAGGAAACCGGCCATCGCGTCGGCGTCGCCCGCGAGTTCCCGCCGACGGCGCTCGGGGTCGGCGAGCCATCGCTCGAACCGCTCGGCGTCGAGCGCCAGGTCGTCGGTCGCCCGCCCGAGGGCGTCCGTCTCCCCCGCGAGGCGACGGATATCGACCGCCACCCCGTAGGCCGAGTCGGGGGCCTCCGCCCGGTCGGCGAGGTCCCGGACGTCCGCGGCCATGCGCTCGGCGTCGGCCCGGAGGGCGTCGAGGCGAGACTCGAACGCCGCCAGCCGATCCCGGACCACGTCGAAGCGGTCGGCCGGCCGGGCCGCCTGGCGGGCGTCGGCGAGCGCGCGCTCGGCGCGCCCGATCCGGTCCTCGGGGACCGAGAGGTCCGCAACCGCCGACCTGATCCCGTCCCGCGTCACGACGCCGTCCTCGGCGACGATCCCGAGGACGGCACGGACCCGCTCGGGGTCGCGGTCCTCGGACGCCGCGGCAACGGCGGCCACGGCCTCGTCGACGGACAGGCCGAGGACCCCGGCCGCGTCGGATCCCTGCTCGTCGGTCATGGGTGGGCCTACCGGCGACGCGCCGTTATACCTTGTCACCGACCGAGGCGTCGAGGACGCGGGGGACGCGCGTCCCACGCGCTACCGGGAACACGGACGATACGACCGACCCGATCGGTGGGCCCTGCTCTCGCAGGACGCGTGATCGTCCGGGGCCGGTTCCCCGCGTCGTCGCGGCGGAACGCGGATCGGCTAGTCGTCCGCGACGGCCGGAGCGTTTGACATCGCCGGACGTGCTTCGGCGTCGTCGGACGCCGGCGTCCACTCCAGGGACGCCTCGTAGTGGAAGACGCGGTGGTCCCGGGTCGGATCGACGACGGTCAGCGAGAGCCAGTCGTTGTCCAAGAGATCGGTCAGCTCCCCGTGGTCGGCCAGGACGTCGGTGACCCGCTCGACCGGCGCGTGGACGACCGTCGAGAGGCGGAGCGGCCGGTGGTACGGCTCGTCGTCCGCGATCATCAGCGACTGGAGCGGGAGCCCGGTCATCAGGTCGCCGCCGTTGCCCTGATAGACGCCGACGTTGCCGACCGGGTTCTGGGTCACCTTCGACCCGCTGCCGTAGACGGCGTTGTCGACCGTCGAGAAGTAGTACTGGGCGTTGATCCACTGGGTGACGACCAGGGGACCGGTGAGGATCGCCTCGAGCGCGTCCCCGTCGGGGTCGGTCGACCAGTCGTACGAGTGGAGGAACGCGCGCCCGTCGAGGTCGTAGCCGCTCGTCAGGTCGCGGGGGCCGATGACGAAGCCGGCGTTGCCGGCCAGGCCCCACTCGGGACGCGTCTCGGCCCAGTCGGCGGCACGGCGTTCCGTCTCGCCGACGCCGGCCGAGCCGTCGGCACCCATCGCCTCGGCGCGCTCGGCGGTCGCGTTCTCGCGGGCCGTCGCGAGGTCCGCGCGCAACCGGTCGAGGTCGTCCGCGTGGCTCTCGGGCACGTCGTCCGCGAACAGTTCCACTTCGTCCGTCGTCGTGTTGTGCTGTCCGGCGACGAAGACCGTGTCCTCGGGGATGTCGAACCCGCGGTCGCGGAGTTCGGCCCTGACGGCCTCGTCGTTGCAGACCGTCGCGAGGACGCGAGCGCTCGGGCCGCCGGGGTTGCCCGCACAGGCACCGCAGTCCAGGCTCGAATCGTAGGGGTTGTTCGCCGTCTCGCTGGCGTGGCCCACGAAGACGACGAGGCGCCCGAACTCCTCGAAACCCATCAGTTCGAAGGCAGTCGCGGCGTACTCGGTTCTCTCATCGGCGGTCAGGCCCACGGGCAGATCGCCGTCGGAGGCGTCCCGGTGGTGGACCAGCGGCTCGCAGAACTCGTGTGCGTCGGGCACCAGCCCGGCGGCGGCGTCGACCAGGTCGCGGACGCGCCGGGGAACGAGGGTCCGGGCCGCGAGCGAGAGCCCGTAGCCGCTCCCGGCGGTCTCCACGTAGCCGTACGCGGTGGCGGCGTTGGCCTTCAGGATCTCGATGACCTCGTCGGCGGCCGCCCGGACGCCGGACCAGCGGTCGTGGCGCGCCCGCGCCCCGTCGTCGGTCGGAACGTCGGTGATGCGGTGTTGTGGGTCGAGGATCGGCGGACAGGCGTCGACCGACACGTCGGCGTCGTATCCCTGATACTCCATCGGGATGCCGAAGAATCCGGCGTACCCGTGGGTCTCGTAGTCGCCCGTCGCCTCGATGTGACGACGGATGACCTCCGAGCGGGTGTCGATACAGAAGACCA
>JBDGPV010000116.1:0-36248 GCA_042219485.1 Haloferacaceae archaeon | reverse complement strand
GTTCGTGCGTGACGGCCTTGTTGGCCTTCAGCATGCACTCCTCGATGATGGTGTGTGCGCGGTCCCGGCGGGGGTTGAGGACGAGCGACCCGTCCTCCTTGCGCTGCTCGTGCATCCGCTCGGCGAGCTCGTACGCCAGCGCGTTCTCCTCGTGGAGGGCGGCGCCGGGGTCGTCGAGGCGGTGCTCGCACTCGGCGTAGGTCAGGCGCTCGTTCGAGCGGATCACCGACTTGTAGATCTCGACCCCCTCGAAGGAGAGCGTCTCGCCGTCGAGCGTCATCTCGACGGTGTGCGCGAGGCGGTCCTCGCCGGGCACCAGCGAGCAGACCGTCTCGGCGAGGACCGGCGGGAGCATGTGGACGGTGTAGGCGGGCAGGTAGACGGTGTTGCCGCGCTCGACGGCCTCCTCCCACATCCGCGATCCGGGGTGGACGTAGTGGGTGACGTCGGCGATGTGGACCCACAGCCGGTAGCCCTCGTCGGTCTCGGCGACGCTGATCGCGTCGTCGAAGTCCTGCGCGTCGGCCGGGTCGGTGGTCCACGCCGTCAGGTCCCGGAGGTCCCGCCGGTCGGCGACCTCGGCCCGGATCTCGTCGCCGACCCCCTCGGTCCGCTCGCGCGCCTCGCGCAGGACCCCCGGGGGGAACTCGTCGCGGACGCCGAACTCCTCGAACAGTTCCTCGCGCTTCGCCTGCAGGCGCCGGGCGGTCTCGGGCGTGATCTCGACCGGACCCTGGCCCTCGGCCGTGCCGGCCTGCGCCTGGGCGTCGCCGTCGTCCGACATGGCGAAGCGATGGGGAGTGGGACAGTTAGTCGTGTCGGGGCCGGCGGGACGAACGGACGCGACGGACCGGCGGGAGGAACGGAAACCGCGGGGCGCGGGGTCAGCGCTCGTGCTGGGAGCCGTACCGCTCCTCGACCGCGCCGACGTACCGGGCGAGGAACTCCGCGCGGTCGAGGTCGTCGTCCCCCTCCTCGATCTCGACCAGCAGTTCTTCGAGTTCGTCGCGGGGCTGGTGGCAGAGGTCGCGGTAACAGGACTTGCAGAGGTGCTCGAACTCCTTGCCGTGGCGGTCCCAGCGGTCGCCCTGCTTGTCGTACTCCCGGGCCTCGGTGCGGTCGAGCGAGGCCCCGCAGGCGATGCAGACGATCTCGTCTCCCTCCCGGTCCTTCCGGGAACCCCACATAATCGGACGGTCGCGCCGCGGTCACTTAGCGTTTGTCACCCCGTCCGACGCGCGGCGGACCGGGGGGCGACGGGCGCGGGCGCGTCGGGGACGGAGCCGACCGTCGGCGCCGGCGCCGACGCCGAGGCAGGCGATTTATCCCGCCGTCGCGCGCAGGGCGGGTATGCGCGTCACCTCGCGCCACCACCTGCGGAGCGACGAGATCCGCGACCTGGAGGACCGGCTCGGCGAGGCCCTCGGGATCGACCTCGACGGCGAGACCTACGAGTTCGTCGAACTGGAGGGGTCGGCGTTCGACCTGGTGCTGGTCGACGGGGAGCCGGCGGTCTGTCACGTCGAGGGCGAGCCGTTCCTCACGGTCCGGGGCGCGAACCGCTACCCGCCCGAGCGCCGGGTCGTCACCGTCGACGAGGGCGCGGTCTCGTTCGTGAGCGACGGGGCGGACGTGATGCGGCCGGGCATCGTGGCGGCCGACGACGCGATCGCCGCCGACGACCTCGTCGTCGTGACCGAGGAGGCCCACGGCAAGGCGCTGGCGGTCGGGCGCGCGCTCGTGGCCGGCGACGGGATGATCGGCGAGTCGGGGCGGGTCGTGGAGTCGATCCACCACGTCGGCGACGACCTGTACGCGTTCGACGTCTGAGGGGACACGGGGGCGCGTCCCGCGCCGCGTCTGACCCGCGTCCGACACAAGAACTAATTGCTCGCTGGTCGCTGTACGTCCATGGGCATCATGAGCAAGATCCTCGGCTCCGGCGGCCAGCGGAGCATCGAGGACTACGTCGAACTGGACCTCGACGACGTCGATACCGCGCGGGGCGACGCCGGCATGACGGTCCACATCGCCGAGATCAGCGAACAGCAGGACGTCATCCCGATCAAGGACGCGGTCTACGACGGCGACATCGTGGTCGCGGACATCACGCGCCTCCGGGTGAACGACAGCACCGTCGAGCACATCATCGACGACCTCCGGCAGGTCGCCCGCGAGGTCGACGGCGACATCGTCCAGAAGGGCGACGACCAGCTCATCATCGTCCCCACGGGCCTGACCGTCGCCCGGGAGAAGCTGAGCGCGCGGAACTGACGCGCCGCGGGACCTCGCCGGGCGCGGCCGCGGACCGGTCCGGCCGGGGGCCCGGCCGACGACCGACAGGGTTTCACCGGCCCGGGACCAGCAGGCGGTAATGGCAACGGACCGCATCGAGGTTCGCGGGGCCGAGGAGAACAACCTCAAGGACCTCGACGTCTCGATCCCCCGGGAGGAGTTCAACGTCGTCACGGGGCTCTCGGGGTCGGGGAAGTCCTCGCTGGCCTTCCAGACCGTCTACGCCGAGGGCCAGCGCCGCTACATCGAGTCGCTGTCCGCCTACGCCCGCAACTTCCTCGGGCAGATGGACAAGCCCCAGGTCGAGTCCGTCGAGGGGCTCTCGCCCGCCATCTCCATCGACCAGAAGAACGCCGCCAACAACCCCCGCTCGACGGTCGGGACCGTCACCGAACTCCACGACTACCTCCGCCTGCTGTACGCCCGCGTCGGGACCCCCCACTGCCCGGAGTGCGGGCGCGAGGTCGGCGAGCAGAGCGCCGGGCGGATGGTCGAGCGCCTGCTCTCGCTTCCCGAGGGGACCCGGGCGAAGGTCTGTGCGCCGGTCGTCCGCGACCAGAAGGGCGCGTTCGCCGACCTGTTCGAGGAGCTCCTGGCGGAGGGGTACGCCCGGGTCGAGGTGGACGGCGAGCCCCACGACCTGGCCGACGGGCCGCCCGACCTCGACGAGAACTACGACCACACGATCGACGTGGTGGTCGACCGCGTGAAGCTCCGCCCGGCCGACCGGCCGCGGATCACCGACTCCGTCGAGACCGCCCTCGACGAGGCCGACGGCGTGCTGAAGCTGATCCTCCCCGACCCGCCGGCCGACGCCGACGCCTCGTTCACCGAGGCGCGCTCGACCGGCGACCTCTCGGCCGACGACGCGTCGGACGACGGCGGCGGGGACGACCGCCTGGTCGCCGAGTTCAGCGAGGACCTCGCGTGCACCCACTGTGGCATCGACTTCGCCGAGATCGAGACCCGCTCGTTCTCGTTCAACTCCCCGCACGGCGCCTGCCCCGAGTGCGAGGGCCTCGGCGCGACCAAGGAGGTCGACGAGGACCTCGTCGTCCAGGACCCCGAGAAGCCCCTGCGGGACGTGTTCGAGCCGTGGTCGTACTCGCGGTCGTACTACCGGACGCGGCTCGATGCCGTCGCCGCGCACTTCGACGTCCCGCTGGATACCCCGTTCGCGGACCTGCCCGGCGACGTGCGCGAGGCGTTCCTCTACGGCACCGACGAGCAGGTGGTCTTCGAGCGCCGGACGAAAAACGGCGTCCGGCGCAAGGAAAAGCGGTTCGAGGGCGTGATCCCCAACCTCGAACGCCGGCACGTCGAGACCGACTCCGACTCGACCCGCGAGCACATCGAGGAGTACATGGCCGTCACCACCTGCCCGGCCTGCGACGGCACGCGCCTCAAGCCCCAGTCGCGGTCGGTGCTCGTCGCCGGCACGCCGATCACCGCGGTCAACCGGATGAGCATCGGCGAGGCGCTTGCCCACTTCGAGGGGCTGGAGGCGGACCTGGGCGAGCGCGAGCGCACCATCGCCGAGGAGATCCTCAAGGAGATCCGCGCGCGCCTGGGGTTCATGGAGGAGGTGGGCCTGGAGTACCTGACCCTGGACCGCGAGGCGGCGACCCTGTCGGGCGGGGAGTCCCAGCGCATCCGCCTTGCGACCCAGGTCGGATCGGGGCTTGTCGGCGTGCTCTACGTCCTCGACGAGCCGTCGATCGGCCTCCACCAGCGGGACAACGACCGCCTGCTGGACACGCTAGAGGGGCTCCGCGAACTCGGCAACACCCTGCTCGTGGTCGAACACGACGAGGAGACGATGCGGCGCGCGGACACCATCATCGACATGGGGCCCGGCCCGGGCAAGGAGGGCGGCGAGGTGGTCGTCCAGGGCGACGCGGAGACGGTGATGGACTGCGAGGCGTCGCTCACCGGCGACTACCTCGCCGGCCGGCGGTCCATCCCCGTTCCCGACGAGCGGCGGGCGGCCGACGGCGAACTCGTCGTGCGCGGGGCCCGCCAGCACAACCTCAAGGACATCGACGTCCCGATCCCGCTCGGCCGGTTCGTCGCCATCACCGGCGTCTCGGGGTCGGGCAAGTCCACGCTGATGCACGAGGTGCTGTACAAGGGCCTGGCCCGGCGGATGAACGACAACACCTCCGTCGACCCGGGCGAGCACGACGCCATCGAGGGGATCGACCGGATCGAGACCGTCCGGCTCATCGACCAGTCGCCGATCGGGCGCACGCCGCGCTCGAACCCCGCGACCTACACCGGGGTCTTCGACCACGTCCGCGAGCGGTTCGCCGAGACCGACCTCGCGACCCGCCGGGGCTACGACAAGGGCCGGTTCTCGTTCAACGTGAAGGGCGGCCGTTGCGAGGAGTGCGGCGGGCAGGGGCGCGTGAAGATCGAGATGAACTTCCTGTCGGACGTGTACGTGCCCTGCGAGGAGTGCGACGGCGCCCGGTACAACGACGCGACCCTCGACGTCGAGTTCAAGGGCAAGACCATCGCGGACGTCCTGGAGATGAGCGTGAGCGAGGCCCACGACTTCTTCGCGGCCGACTCCCGGATCGGCCGCCGCCTCCAGTTGCTGGAGGACGTTGGCCTCGGCTACATGCGCCTGGGCCAGCCGTCGACGACGCTGTCGGGCGGCGAGGCCCAGCGGATCAAGCTGGCCGAGGAGCTCGGCAAGCACGACAGCGGCGACACGCTCTACCTGCTCGACGAGCCGACGACCGGGCTCCACCCGGAGGACGAGCGGAAGCTGATCGACGTGCTCCATCGCCTGGTCGACGCGGGCAACACCGTCGTCGTCATCGAGCACGAACTCGACCTGGTGAAAAACGCCGACCACGTGATCGACCTCGGCCCCGAGGGCGGGGCGGACGGGGGCGAGGTGGTGGCGGCCGGGACGCCCGAGGAACTGGCCCGGACCGCGGACTCGCACACCGGCCGGTACCTTCGGGACCTCCTGCCCGACGTCGAGCGGTCGGGGCCGCGCGCCGAGCGGTACGGCGACGAGTTCGACGTCGGGACCGCCTCCGAGGGGACGGGCGAGGCGGCCGACGCGGAGCGCGAGGCCGCCGGCGACGACTGAGCGGACGCGGCCGGGCGCCGGCGCCCGGCGGAGGAGCCAAGCCGTCCCGGCCCGTACCCCCGTCCGTGCGCGTACACGCCGCGTATCCGGGCGAACTGGTGACCGTCGAGGGGACGACGGCGCGCCGGACGCCCCTCGACGGCGCCGAGTGCGTCGCCGCCGACGGCGACCGGGTGCTGGTCGGGACCGGGGCGGGCGTCAGGCGAAGCGGGGACGGCGGCCGGTCGTTCGGCCCCGCCGGCGGGCCGGAGTCCGTCACGGCCCTGGCCGTCGGGCCGGACGGAACGGCGTGGCTCGGCACCGAGCCCTCGGCGGTGTACCGCTCGACCGACCGCGGGGCGACGTGGACCGAGCGGCCGGGGCTGACCGACCTGCCCTCGGCCGACGAGTGGTCGTTCCCCCCGCGACCGGGGACCCACCACGTCCGGTGGATCGAACCCGACCCGGCGGCGCCGTCGCGCCTCTACGTCGCCGTGGAGGCGGGCGCGCTGGTCCGCACCCCCGACGGCGGCGGGACGTGGATCGACCGGACGCCCGACGGGCCGCGGGACACCCACGGGATGGCGACCCACCCGGACGCGCCGGGGCGGGCGTGGGCGGCGGCCGGCGACGGCTTCTTCGTGACGGCCGACGGCGGCGACTCGTGGATCGCTCGCGGGGCGGGGCTGGACGGCACCTACTGCTGGAGCGTCGCGGTCGATCCCGGCGACCCCGGTCGGCTGCTCCTGTCGGCCGCGCGCGGACCGCGATCGGCCCACGACCGGCCGGCGGAGTCGTACGTCTACCGGCACGCGGGCGGGGAATGGGAGCGCATCGACGCCGGGGGGCTCCCGGCCGGGCGCGGGGTCACCCGGCCGGTCCTCGCGGCCGCCGGCCCGGGGACGGCCGTCGCCGCCTCGAACGAGGGGATCGTCCGCACCGACGACTGGGGCCGGTCGTGGGAACGGGTCGCCGACGCGCCGTCGGGCGCGACGACCTGCCGGGGACTGGCCGCGACGGGCGGCTGACCGGGGGGCGGGGGCGACGCGGGGGACGCGGACGGGACCGCCGGCCGGGAGAGGCGTGCCCGCCCCCGGTCGTGGGACGGTGGGGCGGCAGCGAAACTGAAGCTACTTACCGGCCGCGCCCCGACGGCGACCCGATGTACGACCTCGTGGTCGTCGGCGTCGGCCCGGCCGGCGCGCGCGTCGCCCGACGGTTCGCGGCGGCGGGACACGACGTGCTCGCCCTGGAGCGCGGCGAGGTCGGGCGCCCGCTCGCCTGCTCCGGCCACGTCAGCCGCGACGTCTGGGAGTACGTCCCGGCGGGAGCCCGCGACGACCTGCTCCAGAACGAGGTGTACGGGGCCCGGTTCCACGCCGGCGGACCCGACTCGCCGGCCCACCGGTTCTACAAGCGCGACCCGGTCTCGAACGTCATCGACCGCGTGGGCCTGGACCGGACGCTCGCGGACGCGGCGCGGGCGGCGGGCGCTGAGGTCCGCGAGGGCCACACGGTCACCGGGGTCGAGGAGCGCGACGACCGGGTCCGGGTGACCGCGACCGTCGGCGACGCGGCCGGCGGCCGGACCGCCGGAGCCGACGGGGGCCGCGAGCGGGTGACCGTCGAGGCCCGCCTCGTCGCGGGGTGTGACGGCCCGGCATCGCGGGTGCGCCGGGCCGTCTCCCTGCCCGATCCCGACGAGGTCCTCCACGGCGTCCTCGGGTTCGACGAGGACCCCGACGACGGCGACTTCGTCGACGTCCACCTGACGCCGCCGCGGTTCTTCGCCTGGCGCATCCCGCGGGGCGACGCGGGCGTCGAGTACGGGCTGGCGGCCCCGCCGGACGCCGACGTGAGCGAGCGGTTCGGGGCGCTCGTCGAGGGGTACGGGGCGGACGTGACCCGTCGCTGTTCGGGCACCATCCCCGTCGGGCCGCCCGACCGCACGGTCGCCGACCGGACCTTCCTCGTGGGCGACGCCGCGGGCCAGACCAAGCCGTTCACCGGCGGCGGCATCCTGTACGGCCTGACCGCCGCCGACGCCGCGGCGGAGACGGTCGACCCCGCGGACCCCGCGACGCTGGCCGACTACGAGCGGGCGTGGCGCGACGACCTCGGGCGGGAGATCCGGCTTGGGGCCGCGATCCGGCGGGCTTACTCGCTGCCGGCGCCGGTCCAGCGCGCCGGCCTGTCGCTGCTCTCGGGCGAGATCGGCGTCCACATGGACCGCCCGACGACGCTGTTCTCGCGCGAGCACCTCGGGCGGATGCTGGGGCTCGACGGAGGCTGAGGGGCGGGGGCAGGCGACGGCCGACGGGCGGCGACCGGCGGCGGGGTCTACTCGGTCGCGTAGGTCGGCAGGCGCGCCGACCGGGCGCTCCCCTCGACGAAGGGGAGGTCGGCCCGGGGCGCGGGGACGGTCCCGCCGTCGGCCTCGACGGCGAGGTCGCCGTCGGCCTCCGCGGCGTCGAACGGGACGGCCGCGAGCGCGGCCGGTCCCCCCAGGCTCGGCGCGTCCGCGGCGCGGGTCACCTCGCCGACCGGGTCGCCGTTCGCCCGCACCGTCGCGCCCGCCTCCGGGACGGCCTCGGGCCGGAGGCCGACCAGGCGCGCCGACGGCCGGCCGCGGTTCTCCACCTTCGAGACGACCTCCTGGCCGACGAAACAGCCCTTCTCGAAGTCGACGGCGTTGCGGATCCCGCAGACGTTCGGGAGCCGTCCCTCCAGTTCGGAGGCGAAGAGGGGGGTGCCGGCCTCCAGCGTGAGCGTCTCCCAGGTCCGCCGGCCGAACGGGACGGCGCCCATCCCGCGGGCGAGCAGGGTGTCGAAGACGTCGGCGGCGTCGGCGGCCTCGCAGATCACCTCGTACCCCTCCTCGCCGGCCGGGGCGTCGGCGACGGCGACGGTGACGCCCGCGTCGTGCATCCGCCCCCGGACGAACGAGAGGTGGTCGTCGGGGTCGGGGGCGGCGGGCCCCCCCAGCACCGTGGCGATCTTCTCGGGCGCCGTCGGGCCGTGGACGCCGAAGACCGCGAACCCGTCGGTGACCTCGCGCACCGTCACGTCCTGGACGAAGACCTTGCTCGCCCAGTCCTCGGCGAGGGGGCCGGCGCGGCCGGGCGGCAGGAGCAACAGGAGGCGGTCGCCGGCGTCGTAGACGTACATGTCGGTCTCGACGGTCCCCTGGGGGTCGCACACGAGCGCGTAGCAGCCCTCGCCGTCGGTCCGCGGGACGGCGTTCGTGATCACGTTGTCCACGTACTCGTACCGGTCGTCGCCGCCCACGGCGACGACCCCGTAGTCCATCTCGATGACCCCGACGCCGTTGCGGACCGCGAGGTGTGTCCGCTCGGGCCGGCCGTAGTGGGAGACCACCCGGCGGCCGGCGCGTCGGTCGAAGGTCGCGCCGTGATCCTCGTGGAGTTCGCCCGCGGCTGTCATCGCCCGCCCCTTGGGGGGCGGGGATCAAAACCCCCTAGAGACCGAGGCGGTCGCGGACGACGTCCACCAGGCCCTGGTCGGGGTCGGCCGCGTCCTCGGGGTCGGGGACGACCCGGTCGGCGGGGTAGATGGTGAGCCGGGCGCCCTCCCGTTCGGCGTCGATGAGGTCGTCGTCCGCGAGCGCCGTCAGCGCCGACTCGATGGCGTCGATGTCGGCCTCGACCGTCGAGCGGAGTTCGAGGACCGTCATGCCCTCCTCGCCGCGGTCGACGAGCGCGTCGAGCACCGCGACCTCCGGGTCCGGCCGGTCGCGGAACTCCCGCCTGGCTCTCATACCCCGACGTAGACGCGGCGAGGGCTTACCGTTACCGCCGCCGGAACCGGCCGTCGCGGCTCGACGGGCCCGGCGACGGCCGCCGCCCCGCGCCCGACGCCCGCCGCCGCCCCGCGGCACGCCCGCGTCGGCCGCCGCCGGAGCCGCGCGGAGGGGTCGGGGCGGGACCAGCGGAACCCGGCGGCTGACCCGCGTCAGACGCGCGTCAGCCGCCGCAGGTAGCTTTTTCCCGCGTTCAGCGTAGGAGGAAGTATGGAACTGAGGTGCCTGCTGGGCCACGAGTTCGGGGAGCGGGAGGTCGAGCGCGAGCGCCGCGAGGCGGGCGACGAGGTCGTGGTGATCTACCGGACGGTCGAGAACTGCCGGCGGTGCGGGACCAGGCGCGTGGTGAGCGAGAACAAGGAGGTCCGCTCAATCGACGCGGAGCCGGCGGACGAGCGGATGCCGGCCGCCGACGAGGCCGGCACCGACGGGGCGCCGGCGCCCGCCGACGAGGCCGACACCGACGGGGAGCGGCCGGTCGCGGCCGGCACCGGGGACGGGAACGACGCCGGATCGCTCGCGGGGGACGGGGCGCCCGACGCGGGCGACGGGGCGGCGCGGCCCGGGAGCCTCATCGAGGCCGCGGAGGCGGTCGGCGCCGTCGAGACCGGCGAGGAGGACGAAGACGAGGACGACGCGGCCGGGGGGGCGGACGACGACGCGGTCATCATCGGCGACGGCCCGGACGCGGGGGCGGCCGACGCCGACCGGGAGCCGGCAGCCGACGGAGAGCCGGTAGCCGACGCCGAGGGGACGACCGACGGGGCGCCGGCGGGCGGCGCGGAACTGCTCGGCGGCCCGGGAGGGGCCGGCGGGGCCGACGCGACGGGGACCGCGGACGGCGGGGCCGACGCCCCCGCCCGGGCGGCCGCGGACGCCGACGACCCGGACGACGCGACCGGCGGGTGGCCGGACCCGGCGCCGGACGGCGAGGACGAGGGGTACGACGCGAGCCCGCACGAGGACACGGCGACGGACGTGGACTTCGGCGGCGGGTTCGCGCCCACCGTCGAGGAGGGCGCGGGCCCGGGCGCCGGGGGGACGGGGGTCGAGCCCGCGTTCGTCCGCGCCGAGGCCCCCTCCGCGGCCACGGACTCCGACGGGCCGACGGAGCTGCGCTGTCCGAACTGCGGCGCGACGCGGACCGCGGCCGGGAGTTCCCTGCGCGGCGGCGACATCTGTCCCGAGTGCCGGAAGGGGTACGTCGCCGAGCGGGCGGCCGAGGAGTGACGAAAGGGGTAAACCGCCGACCGTCGAAACGGCGACCGATGAAGGAGTACAAGATGCGCCGGGGGGAGTACATCGAGGACCGGGCCCCCGATCTCCGGGCGACGGTCGAGGAGTACTTCGGCGAGGTGACCGGGGTCGAGGAGCGCAACGGCCACGAACTCCACGCGGTCGACGACCCGGACAACCCGGTGTTCGAGCGGGTGCTCGCCGGCGTGGCCGAGTACGGCAGCAAGAAGGACCGGCTCGCGGTCCACTTCGAGGAGCGGCCGGCGGAGGAGGTCATCGCGGAGGGGAACGCCGACGCCGCCCAGGACGCCGTCGACGCCAAAAACGAGTTCCTGCTGGAGGTCACCGGCCGGGACGCGAAGTCCCGCCGCGACTCGATGAAACGCGAGGTCGAGGACGACGCGCCGGACGTCGCCTGAACCGGATCAGAGCCGCTCGGGGAGCCACCCGCCGTCCACCTCGACGTTCTCGCCGCTGATGTACCCGCTGTCCGCGTCCAGGAACAGCGCCACGGGCTGCCAGAGGTCGTCGTAGGAGGCCGGCCGGCCCCGCGGGAGGTCGCTCGGGAACTCGTCGGAGTTCTCGACGACGTACGGCGAGACGGCGTTGACCGTGATCCCGTCGTCCATCGTGTCCTGGGCGGCCATCCGGGTGAACATCAGGACGCCCGTCTTGGCCACGAAGTACGGGAAGTTCTTCGCGTAGGCCAGCGCCCGCTCGCTGCCCGCGTAGCCGACGTTGACCACCCGGCCCCACCCCCGCTCGCGCATCGGCGGGAGGGCCCGCCGGGTGGCGAGGTACGTGCCGTAGAGGTTGGTCCCGATCACCCGCTCCCACTCCCCGTGGTCCAGGTCGGCCCAGTGCCGGGGGGCGAAATCGCCGACGTTGTTGACGAGGACGTCGACGGCGCCGAGGTCGGCCTCGACGGCGTCGAACAGCGAGTCCACCGCGTCGGGGTCGGTGACGTCGGCGGCGACCGTCGTCGCGGCGGCGCCGCGCTCGCGGGCCTCCTCGGCCGT
Organism: Haloferacaceae archaeon; assembly: GCA_042219485.1. Lineage (GTDB taxonomy): Archaea > Halobacteriota > Halobacteria > Halobacteriales > Haloferacaceae > CAZMLQ01. The sequence goes on along the minus strand of JBDGPV010000116.1, from coordinate 24,793 downwards.
CGCCGCGGCCGCCGCCTCGCTGGTGTGGTAGTGGACGGCCACGTCCGCGCCGGCGTCGGCGATGCGGAGCGCGAGCGCGCGGCCGACGCCGCGCGCGCTGCCGGTGACCAGCGCCGCCCGATCGGAGAGGTCCGGGTCGATCATGCCCGACCGAGGGCGGCCGGGCCCAAAAGCGGGCGGGGCGCGGCGGCCGGGGCGCGACCGCGGTGGTGATCGGTCGGCGCTACGGGGACGAGCGACGGCCCGGAGACCGGGACGGCCCGCGGCGCGCGGCGTTTATTTCGGCTGTCGGGCGGCGGTCGAAACCGCAAGCTACCCGTTCGTGGGCGACCGACCGTCGGGGGATGACCGACGCCGACGACGCCGACGACGCCGGGGCGACCCTGGCCGACCGAGTCGAGGAGTGGCTCGCCGCGCAGATGGCGATCATCCGGAGCCACGGCGGGACGAGCGCGGTCCGCGCCGCCGACCCGGCGACCGGCGAGGTGGTGATCGAACTCGGGGGGAGCTGTGCCGGGTGCGGGGTGAGCGACATGACCGCGCGGCGCATCGAGCGCGACCTGCGCGCCGACGTGGCCGGCGTGGAGTCGGTGTCGGTGCGCGTGCCGAGCGGCGGCGACGGCGGGGAGGCGACCGTCGAGGGGGGCCGGGGCGGCGACGTCCGGGTGGCGAGCGAGCCGGCCGAACACTTCTGACCGGCCCTACAGGGCGGTCTCGATGCTCGCCGCGACCTCCCGGGCCCGCTCGGCCAGCGCCCCGGGCACGTCGCCGTCCGCGACCGCGTCGTCGAGTTCGTCGTCGTCGACGCGCTCGACCCGTCCGTCGGGGTGGCGCACCACGTCGACGTGGAGGTCCACGTACCGGACCGCGTCGGGGAAGCACTCGACGGGCGTGCAGACGTTGACGTACGTCCCCTTCGGGTCGCCGTCGGCGTCGCGGTAGACGGTCGGGTACCACCACCGCCCCTCGCGGACCTTCGTCAGGGCGGTGTCGCCGGCCTCGCGGGGGACGCCGAGCGCGTCGTACGACCCGCCGGAGGTCATCTCCCGCTCGACCGCGAGGGTGCCGTCCGGGTCGCGCTCGACGACCTCGCCGCGCCCGAGGGTGATCGCGTGGCCCGCGGGCTTGCCGTGTTCGATGGCGACGCGGTCGCCGACCGCGGGGCCGAACTGGCGGGTGACGGCCCCGAACGGGAAGTCCCCGGGGTCGTCGCCCAGCGCGTCGCCGCACACCGCCTCGGCGAGATCCACGCCGGCGGCGGCCGCGCCCGAGGCCGCCTTGATCCGGTGGTGGCCGGGCATGGTCGGGACGACCGCCCGGCGCCGGTCGTCCAGCGCGAACCGCGTCTCGCGGCCGAACCACGCGAACCGGCCCGCCCGGGGCCGGGCGACGGGGCCGGGGTCGCCGACCGGATCGTCGAGGTCCGGACCGAGCGCCGCGGCGCGGTCCGCGGCCCGCCCGACCGCCCGCTCGACGGCCTCGATCCCGGCGTCGGCCGCCGAGCGGTCGAGGCGCAGGCCCCACCCGTCGGGCGGGTCGATCCCGACGACCTCCAGCAGCCGGGCGAGTTCGCGGGCGTCGTCGCCGCGGCCCGCGACCGTCCGGCCCTCGCCGCCGCGGACGAGCGTCGCCGGGCCGGCCCGGACGCGCACGCCCTCGTGGAGTTCCGGGCGCCGGTCGGTCCAGGGCGGCGACGCCGACGCGACCTGCACCCGGCGCTCGTCGCCGACCTCGACGTACCCGTCGGCCGCATCGAACGGCAGGAAGCCCTCGGCCGGACCCAGATCGCAGACCGCGCCGCCGGAGCGCGTCCCGGTCACGCGGGCGTCGAAGACCGCCCCCGGCGGCGCGTCGGCGCGCCACGACAGGGCGTCGATCCCCGCCGCCCGGAGGCGGTCCGTCGCCGCCGCGACCGGGTCGGCCGCGCCGGCCGCGAGGACGCCCTGCCGGTCGGCGGTGGTGTCGATCCGGACGTCCGGGGGCCCCGACCCGAAGGGGTCGGCCGCGTCCGTGCCGCCGGCGTCCGGGCCGCCGTCCCCGAACCGCTCGCGGATCGGGGCCGACGGCCCGACGACGTCGTGGCCGGCCGCGAGGAAGGACCGCGTGAGTGCGGTGGCGTAGACGCCCCGGATCCGCACCTTCATAGCGCGTCGGGATCGGTCGCGAACCGGACGCGGTCGTGGACCGTCGGGCCGAGCGTGAGTTCGACGACCCGCTCCGAGAGCGGACGGCCCCCCTCGACGTACGCGCCCCAGGACTCGAACCGGAGGTAGCCGCGCAGGTCGTCGGCGTGGGTGTACAGGTCGAGGGACTCGACGGCCACCGCCTCGATCTCGGCGTCGGAGTGGGCCCGGTCGAGGTCGGCGTGGAGGGTGTCGTGGGCCTCGAAGAACGACTCCAGGCGGTCGGCGTCGCGGCTGACGGCCTCCGCCACCAGGTCCGAGGCGCGGCGGAGGTCGGCGTCGTCGAGGCCGACCTCGCGGAGCGCCCGCTGGACGCGCGGGTCGAAGTGCATACCCGTCCGTGGCGGCCGGGACCCTTGAGTGTGCGCCTCCGGTCGGGGGCGGCCGGGCGGCGCGACGCGCGCGGTGGCAACGCCTTAGACCCTGCGCGGCCACGCCACGGACATGGAGCGAGGGGAGCGCCGCGACCCGGTCGCGTCCGCCAGCGACGACGACGAGGACCTGTACGACATCGCGACCTGGGAGGAGCGCACGTCGCTGGACGGCCTGGCGGTCGCCCTCTACCGCCTCCTGGTCGGATCGGCCCGCGCCATCGTCCTCCTGCTCGCGTTCGGCCTCCTTGTCGGCATCGGCGGGTTCAGCGCCATCACCGACCCGCAGGTGGGGGCCCTGACGGCGCTGTCGGCGGTGCCGGCGCTCGGGCTCGCCGGCTACGTCTGGCACAGCGACGCCACCGAGGGCGAACCGCTCGCGCTCCTCGTCGCGACGTTCCTGCTCGGGGTGCTGACCGCGAACTTCGCGGCGGTGCTCAACGGGCTCGCGAGCGGGACGTTCGCGGGGCTGGGGTTTCTCGGGAGCGTCCTCTTCTTCTTCCTCGTCGTGGGCCCGGTCGAGGAGACGGTGAAGCTCCTCGCGGTCCGGCTGTACGCGTACGGCGACGACCGCTTCCGGACGGTGGTCGACGGCGCGGTGTACGGGGCGATGGCGGGGCTGGGGTTCGCGTTCATCGAGAACGCCATCTACATCACGCAGAACCTGAGCGCCGCCGAGATGGACGCCGGCCTCGGGCTCATCGGCCTCGGCGGGGGCATCGTCGGCATCCGCGCGCTCGCCGGCCCGGGCCACGTCATCTACTCGGCGTTCGCGGGCTACTACCTCGGGCTCGCGAAGTTCAACCCCGGCCAGCGCGGCCCCATCGTCATCAAGGGGCTCCTGATCGCCTCGTTCATCCACGCGACGTACAACGCGACGGTCGGCATCGGCTCCGGCCTCGTGGAGGCGGTCACCGGCCTGCCCCCCATCGTCGCCTTCCTCGTCTACGTGGTCGCGTACGACGGGCTGTTCGGCCTCCTCCTGTTCCGGAAGATCCGGCGGTACAACGGCGCCTACGCCGACGCCAACGAGTCCCGGCCGGTGCCCGAACCGGAGACGACCGAGTTCGACCCCTAGTCGTAGCCGGCGACCAGCGACTCCACGTACTTCGCGACCACGTCCACCTCCACGTGGACCGGGTCGCCGACCGCCGTCCCCCCCAGCGTCGTCAGGTCGTACGTGGTCGGAACGACCGCCACGCCGAACGACGAGGCGCCCCGGTCGGCGACGGTGAGGCTGATCCCGTCGAGCGCGATCGATCCCTTCTCGACGACGTACCGCCCGAGGTCGTCCGGGAGGGCGAACTCGTACCACCAGTCGTCGCCGACGCGCTCGACGGCCTCGACGGTCGTCGTGCCGTCCACGTGGCCCTGCACGAGGTGGCCGTCGAACCGGCCGTCCGCCGGGAGGGCCCGCTCGACGTTGACCCGGTCGCCCGCCGTCAGGCGGCCGAGGTACGTCCGGTCGAGCGTCTCGGCGGCGGTGAAGACCTCGAACGAGCCGTCCGGGCCGGCCGCCTCGACGGTCAGGCAGACGCCGCTGACGGCGACGGACTGGCCCTCGTGGAGGTCGTCCAGGGCGAGGTCGTCGCCGGGCGCGACCGTCAGCCTGCGGCCGCCCTCCGTCTCCCGCACGCCGGTCACCCGTCCCGTCCCCTCGACGATGCCGGTGAACACGCCCGCCCCTACCGGCGGCGGGCGCTAAGCGCTTGCGCTCCCGGCACGGGCGGGCGCCGGAGCGCGGCGACGCGAGGGGCCGACACGGCCCCCGCGGTCAGTCCCACGTGACCCAGGTCAGGAAGAGCAGTCCGACCGTTTCCAGCCCGTGGAGGAGCATCATCGCCCGCCACGCGACCACCGGGACCTGCGTGCTGAACCACACCGACAGCGTGGGGTCCAGGAGGTAGTAGTAGAACGCGAACGCGTTCTCGGCGAGGAGGAACGCGGCGAAGACCAGGAGGCCGAGCGTGTGCTTCGTGCGCACGGCGACGAAGTTGCGCCCCCAGACGTACCCGAGGGCGGCGAGCAGGAGCACGTTGAGCCCGGTCGCGACCCGCGCGGCGTCGACCCAGACGCTCATCCGTGCTCACCGTTCCCCGAAGTCGTCCCGTCGTCCGTCGTTGGTGCCGTCATGTTGAGCTCACCTGCTCGACGATCTCCTCGACGAGGTCCCAGTGGTTCCGGGCCCGATCGGTCGGGAGGTACACCGCCCCGTACTCGTCCCCGCTGCTCTCGAGCACGCCGTTCTCCGTGAGGACGTCGAGGTGGTGCTGTACGGTCTCGTAGTGGAGGTCGAGCTCCTCGGCCAGCCGGTTGGCGTTCCGGGGGTGCTCGTCGACCGCCTCGACGATGCGGATGCGGTTGGGGCCACCCCGGGTGCCCGTCAGCACGTACCACAGCCGAGCCTCCATCGTTCGCCCGAACGCGGACCACGCACCTAATAACACCGGCGGGAGCGTCCCCCCGACGGGGAGCGTCGCCGAGGTCCTCGACGACGCCGGTCAGCTCGTCGGCGTGGGCACCCTCGTGGTCCCGGATGGCCTCGAAGTTCGACACCACCTCGTCGCGGACGCGGTCGCCGAACCCGCGGAGCGCGTCGGCCCGCCTGAAGTCCTCGTCGTCGAACCTGACGAGGCCGTCGCGGTAGAAGGCGTACCCAGGTGTTCGAGCGTGAGCGCGTAGTTCAGCACCGCGTCGCTGGTCTCGTCCGAGGCGGCGTCGTGCGCCAGCGCGGCGTTCGACCCCGCGACAGACAGCGCCAGCGTTCCCGCCCCCGCGGCGGCCGAGCGCCGGAGGAACTCGCGGCGCGACGGCCCGCTCCCGCCGCGGAGCCGGTTCACGATCGATTCGAACCTGCGCGTCGTCCGACCGGGTTCGTCGCCCGTCATGCGACCCGACGTCCGCCCCGACCACACATGACGGTTTTCCGAACTGTTTGTGGGAAGTCGCCGACGGGACGCCGAGAGCCGGCCGATCCGAGGCCGAATTCCGACCCGAACCGGCGGCGGGACGGACGAGCCCCGGCGCCGCGGGGAGAAGGGCCCCGCGGGGCCACGGTGGACTTTTACCTCCCGCCGCGTGGCGTCGGGCATGAGCCTCGCAGGCCGCCTCCGGACCAGTTTCGTCGCGGGGGCCGTCCTCGTCGCCCCGCTCGCGATCACCCTCTTCGTCCTCCAGTTCGTCTTCCTGCGCGTCAGCCGGGCGCTCGACCCGGTGGTGCGCGCGACCCGGCTGGCGGCATACACCGCGAACAGCCGGCTGCTCGCGCAGGCCCTGGCCGCAGTCCTGCTCGCGGCGGGCGTGACCGCCCTCGGCTACGTCGCCTCCCGGAGCGTCGGCCGGCGCCTGTTCGGCAGCCTCGAACGCGGCGTCAGGCTCGTGCCGTTCGTGCGGACCGTCTACTTCGGCGTCCGGGGGGTGAGCGAGTCGCTGCTCGAACGGGCGGGGGGGTACGAGCGCGTCGTCCTCGTGGAGTTCCCGCGGTCGGGCTGTTACAGCGTCGGGTTCGTCACCAACCGGGCCCCCGCCGCGGCCCGGACCGCCGCGGCCGCCGTCGCCGGCGGTGCGGACGCCGGCGAGGACCTCTACGCGGTCTTCCTCCCCCACAGCCCCAACCCCACCGCGGGCCGGCTCGTGCTCCTGCCGGACGGCGACCTGACCGAACTCGACATGAGCGTCCGCGGGGGACTCCGCCTGCTCATCACCACCGGCCTCAGCGTCGACGCCGTCGAGGAGGAACTGGTCGAGGGCGGGGGGACCGGGAAGCCCGGACGGACCGGGGAGGCGGGGATCGGGCGGGGCGAGGGGTCCGACGGCGGGTAGACGGGCGCCGGGCGGCCGGAGGGGTCCGATCCCGGACGTACGCGCCGGTCCCGCCGTCGGAAGGCGTTTCTCCCGCGGGCGAGTACGCCCGGGCGTGCGCGCCGAGCTCGGGATCGTCGAAACGCTGGGGCTGATCGGATCGCTCGTCCTCGCCGTGCCGGTCGGCGTCGCCGGCGTCGAGCTGCTGCTCGGCGGTCGCGCCGCGCTGGGCGCGACGCTGCTCGCCGTCGCCGCCCTGATGGTCGTCGTCCCGAGGCGGATCACGGCGCCGTCGGACCTGCCCGGCGAGGTCGCCGCCCGGATCGCGGACCGGGTGGTGCTCGACCCGGACGCCACGGGAGCGCGGACGGACGGGAACGGGGAGGGGGACGGGGACGGGGCGGCCGGTCGGGACGCCGGGGCGGGCGACGGCGACCGACCCTCCCCTGCCGACGGCGACGGGCGGCGCTGAGCGGGCGGGATCGGACGGCGCCCGGCGGCGCCGCGGCGAACGGTCGCCGACCGGCGGGCAGCGGACGGGACGGGCGCGGAGGCGGTGCGGGCGGGGCAGGTCAGGTTTCGAGCGCCGCCGCCTCCTCCTCCGCCAGGGCGGCGACGATCTCCTCGGGGGACTCGTCACGGAGTTCGTCGAACAGGAGGACGCTGAGCGGGAGGGTGGGGGCGCCGTCGATGAGGTTCTCCAGCACCACCAGCCGTTCGCGGGCCCGGCTCATCCCGACGTAGAAGACCCGGCGCTCGTTGTCGGTGAGCAGGGGGACGGCGTTCCCGACGGTCTCGAAGCCCTCCTCCTCGCCCGCCTCGGCGACGCTCGCGGACATCTGCTCGACCACCTTCTCGGTGAGGTCCGTCGAGAGGAAGACGTGGTCGGCCTCGCGGCCCTTCGCGCTGTGGATGGTGCCGACGCGCACCCGGTCGGGGTCGACGTCGCGGTAGTCGGCGGCGAAGTAGGCCTTGACGGACTTGCGCTGGAAGCTCGTTACCTTGCGGAGCATGTCGCCCGCCGCCGGGGGTTCGGGCATAAACGGCACCCGGTCGGTCACCGCCGCCGGGTCGAGGTCGATCGCCGCGAGGTCGTCGGTGTCGGCCCCCTCCTCGGCGTCCTCGATGAGGTCGTAGAGCCCCTCGCGGTCGTCGGTGCCGAACGCGGAGGCCTTCAGCATGTCCGCGAGCCGCCGGGCCTGGAGCGCCGTGATCGGTCGGTCCTCGTCGAGGCGTTCGACCGCGCGCACGTAGTCGGTCAGCCGGTCGGTCCACATCCGCTGGTCGGTCATCACCGAGAAGGGGATGCCCTTCGGGAGGAACTCGTCGATGAACTCGAACATCTGGTAGCGGGCCCGGAAGAGCACCATCACGCTCCCGTCGTGGGCGTCGACGGTGTGGACGACGTTGCGCGCCAGGTCGATGGGGGACGGGGAATCGACGGCCTCGACCGTGCCGCCCTCCTTGCGGGGCTTGAGGTCTTTCTCCTGGCGCTTCTCGATGTGGCCGACCTCGCGGGAGACGACGTCGAGGATGCGGGACGGGAGCCGGTAGGAGTTCGGGAGGATGACGTCCTCGTCCGGGTCGGCGTCGAGCAGCAGGTTCGGGTCGGCGCCCTGCCAGGCGTAGACCACCTGGTCGTCGTCGCCCGCGATGAGCACCCGGTCCATCCGCGGCCGCCAGGTCTCGTAGACCGCGTGCTGGAGGGTGGTGATGTCCTGGAACTCGTCGATGACGAGGTGGTCGACGTGCGGGACGAGCGACCGGCCCTCGACCCGTTCGAGCATGTCCGCGAAGCCGACGACCCCCTCCTCGCCCTTGTAGCTCCGCCAGGCGCGGATGGCCTGCGGGACGTCGATGCGGTCGTCGTCGGAGGGCCAGGTGGGGGTGTACTTGTTGCCCTCCATCGAGTTGGGGTCGATCTCCGGGGGAAGCCGGACCTCGTCGACGTTCCACTGGAAGGGGACGTCGTACCAGTCGGCGACGTCCCGCCGGGTGCGCTGGAGCCACTGGCTCGTGGCGATGATCTTGTTGCCCACCGTCGTCGAGCGGGCGGTCCGCCGGCCCGCGCCGCCGTACTCGTCCTCGTACTCGATGCCGTACTCCTCGCAGAACGCCACCTTGTCGTCCTCGTCGACCACGTCCCCCCGCGAGAGGTCGAGCAGTTCGTACGCCTTCGCGTGCATCGTGCAGACGTTGCCCTGCAGCGCCCGGGGGGAACGGTCCAGGCGCTCGGCGAGGCGCTCGCGGACCTCGGCCGCGGCCGCCCGCGTGTACGAGACCACCAGGACGTCGCGCAGATCAACGTCGTCCTCCGAGAGGAGGTCCTCCACCCGGTCGAGCAGGGCGGTCGTCTTCCCGCTCCCCGGCCCGCCGAACAGCCGGGTCAGGTGCGTCCCGTCGCCGCTCATGGAACCGCACACGCGCCCAATACGGATAAACTCGCTGGCTTCCGCGGGCGCGGCTCCCGGCGGGGCGACCGGCGGATCGCGCTCGGCCGCCTACGGCTCCGGTCGCCAGCCGCAGACCGAACACGACGACGCGTCGGTGTCGTGGAGCGCCCCGCAGTCGGGGCACTGGAGCTTGTTGTACGAGCGATCCCAGCGTACGGGAGCCGTGTCGTGACCGCGGTCCGCGAGGAACTGGTCGAACAGGTCGTCGCCGTCGTCGCTGGGTGCCGACGCCATACGCGTCATGGTATGACACACCACCATATATGCTTGGTGGTCGTTCCCACACCACGGGAGCCGGCGGCGCGCGGCCCGCGTCGGTCGGGGGGGTCGTCAGAGGTCGTAGAGCGCGCCGAACTTCTCGGTGGCGTAGTCGACGAAGCGGTCGGCCGAGACCGCCTCACCGGTCGCCCGGCGGACGAGTTCGCCCGTCTCGTAGCGCTTGCCGTGGCGGTGGACCCGGTCGCGGAGCCACGACCGGAGCGGGTCGACGTTGCCCTCGCGGACGGCGGCAGCGAGGTCGTCGACCTCCCGCTCGGCGGCCGCGTACAGCTGGGCGGCCACGACGCTCCCGAGCGAGTAGGTCGGGAAGTAGCCGAACGAGCCGTGCGCCCAGTGGACGTCCTGCAGGGCGCCCTCGCCGTCGTCGTCGGGCGTGACGCCGAGGTACTCGTCCATCCGGTCGTGCCAGACCGCGGGCACCTCGGCCACGTCGAGGTCGCCGCGGATCAGGTCCCGTTCGATCTCGAACCGGAGGACGATGTGGAGGTGGTACGTGAGTTCGTCGGCCTCGACCCGGATGACGTTGTCCTCGTGGACCCGGTTGGCCGCCTCGTAGACCGCCTCGGTCGTGGCGTCGAGCGCGAGGTGCTCGCGCATCGTCGGCAGGAACCGGTCGAGGAACGCCCGCGAGCGCCCGACGTGGTTCTCCCAGAGCCGGGACTGGGACTCGTGGATCGAGAGGTTCCGCGCCTCGCCGAGCGGCGTCGCGTAGTGGGCCTCCGGCAGGCCGAGCGTGTAGCTCGCGTGGCCGAACTCGTGGATCGTCGAGGAGAGGGCGTCGAGGGGATTCGACTCGTCGAACCGGGTGGCGATCCGCGCGTCGTAGACCGTGCCCATCGAGAACGGGTGGGGGGCGGTGTCGAGCCGACCGCGCTCCCAGGGGTAGCCGAGCAGGTCGAGCGCGTCCCGCACCATCGCCTCCTGGGCCCCGGTGTCGTAGGTCCCGGCGAAGGGGTCCGCGAGGTCGGCGTCGGACGCGCGCACGTCGGCGACGAGCGGCGGGATGGCCTCCCGGAGGTCGGCGAGCACCGCCTCGGCGCGATCCAGCGGGAGGCAGGGCTCGTACTCCTCGAACAGCACCTCGTAGGGGTCGCGGGCGGGATCGACGTGCTCCGCGTACCGCCGCTTCAGGTCGACCAGCTCCCGGAGGTGGGGGGCGAACGCGTCGAAGTCGGCCGCCTCCTTGGCCTCGCGCCACGCCGGCAGCGCCTCCGAGGAGGCGGCCGAGATCCGCTCGACGAGGTCGGTCGGGACGCGGACGGCGCGCTCGTGGTCCCGTCGCACCTCGCGGACGAGCGCCGCGCGCTCGCCGTCCACGTCGCCCTCGACGGCGTCGAGCAGGGCCGCGAGGTCGTCGTCGGTCAGCAGGTCGTGGCGCACCGCCGAGAGCGCCGACAGCTGCTGGGAGCGGGCCGGCGTGCCCCCCTCGGGCATCATGACCTGCTGGTCCCACGAGAGCAGGCCCGCCGCGTTGCCCACGTTGCCGATCCGGCGCACGCGCTCGACCAGGTCCCCGTACGCCCCGGGGGGGTCGCCCCCGGCGCCGTTACCGTCGTCCCCGTCGGCCGGGTCCGTCCCCGCGGTCGGGTCCGTCGTCATACCCGCCGGTCGGACCCGAGCGGTTTCAAGCCGTCGCGTGGGACCGCGGACGGAGCGCGGCGGGGCGACGCCCGCGACGGCGACCGGCGGCGGGGGGCCCGGCTACGCCGGCCCGCGCTCCGCGACCCGTCGGTAGATCCGGTAACAGCGCGCGAGGACATCGCCGGACACGGACTCGTCGTCGGTGTGTGCCTCGCCGGGTTCCGCGGGGCCACACACCACGCAGGCGGTCCCGGCCTCGGCCAGCCACCCGGCGTCCGTGGCGTGGGGCTTGACCACCTGCTCGGGCGCCCCCGACTGCGCCCCGGCCGCGGCCTCGTGGACCGCGTCCGCGAAGTCGGGGGCCGAGCAGGCCATCGGCGGGAGGTCCTGATCGACGGTCCACTCGACGGCCGTCACGGTCTCGGCCCGGTCGAGGGGCGCCCGGTCGCCGGGGACGGTCCGCTCGTCGACGGTGACCTCGCAGCGCTCGGGGACGACGTTCCACGCCGACCCGCCCTCGACGCCGGTCACGACGACGCTCCCCCGGAGGTCGTGGCCGAGGACGGTCGCCGTCGGCGGATCGATCGCCCGGACCACGTCGATCGCGTCGCAGGCGCGGTAGACCGCGTTCGCGCCGCGGTCGGCCTCGCTCGCGTGGGCCGCGGTCCCGCGCGCGACGAGCGTCGAGCCGCGCCGGCCCTTGTGCGCGACCGCCACGTCGGTCACGTCCGATCCGGAGTAGCCCGTCGAGCCCTCGCCCACGACCGCGTACTCGGGGACGAAGCCCGCGTCGACGGCCGCCCGGGCGCCCTCGCCGCCGGTCTCCTCGCCGACGAACGAGGCGAACGCGAGGTCGTGGGCCGCCCCGTCCAGGTCCGCGTCGCGGAACGCGCACAGCGCCGCCGCCAGCGCGCCCTTCATGTCCGCGGTGCCCCGCCCGTACAGGCGCCCGTCGCGCTCCTCGATCAGGTACGACCCGTCCGCGGCGACCTGGCCGTCGGCCGGGGGCACCACGTCGTGGTGGCCGACCAGCGCCAGCGTCGGCGCGTCCGGGGTCCCGCCGGGCGGCGAGCGGCGGGCGATCACGTTGCCCGCGTCGTCGCGGGTCACCCCGGCGTCGGTCCCGTCGCGGAGCCACGCCTCGATCGCGTCGCCCGCGGCCGCCTCGTCGTCGTGGCTCGGCACCGATGCGAGGCGCCGGGTCAGGTCGATCACCTCGCGCGCCGGACCGGGATCGGCCGGGTCCTCCGGGTCGGGGTCCATGCGACGGGCGTGGACGGGCCCGGATAAAGCGGTTGGGACGGGCGGGACCGGGGCGGGGACGGGGCGCGAACCGGGCGAAGGGACGGATGGGGCGGAGAACGGGAGCGGCGCCCCCCGAGGGGCGGGGGGAGCGCCTGCGGCCGCGGACGGCCGCGTCGGGTCCGCGGAGATGCGTCGGGTGTCAGGCGTCAGGCGTCCCGAGGACGCCACCCGTTCCTGGGGGAGCGACGACCGAGAGGGCTACGCCGAACGGGTTCGGCGACGGAAGGGCCGGGACGCGGCGGGGGCGTCCGGTCCAATCCCCTTATCCCGCTCCCGCCCGCACCCCGGGTATGAACGTCGTTCCGGACACGAGCGCGGTCATCGACGGCCGCGTGTCCGAGCGGATCGCGTCCGGGGAGTACGCGGACGCGACGGTCTTCGTCCCCGAGGCGGTGGTCGGCGAGCTCGAATCGCAGGCCAACGCCGGCCGCGACAGCGGCTGGGAGGGGCTGGAGGAGCTCCAGCGGCTGGCCGACAGCGCCGACGAGGGGACCGTGACCGTCGAGTACGTCGGCCGGCGGGCGGTCCCGGACGAGCGCGACGCCGCGGCCGAGGGCGAGATCGACGCGCTGATCCGCGACCTGGCCGCCGAGCGCGACGCGACGCTGCTGACCAGCGACGTGGTGCAGGCGGAGGTGGCCCGCGCGAAGGGGCTCGCGGTCGACTACGTCGAGCCGCGGGGGCGGGACACCGAACACCTGGAGATCGAGTCCTTCTTCGACGACGAGACGATGAGCGTCCACCTCCGGGCCGGCGCGCGGCCGCGCGCCAAGCGGGGCGAGATCGGGGCGATGCGCTACGAGCCGATCCGCGAGGCGGCCACGACCGAGGAGGACCTGCGCGACCTGGCCCACGACGTCGAGGAGAGCGCCCGCGCCAGCCCGGACGGGTTCATCGAACTCGACGAGCCGGGGATGACCATCGTCCAGTTCCGGGCCTACCGGATCGCGCTGGCCCGGCCGCCGTTCGCCGACGCCCACGAGATCACGGCGGTCCGGCCGGTCGCGCGGACCGAGATCGACGACTACCGGCACGCCGCCGAGCTGAAAGAGCGGCTGGTCGAGCGCCAGCGGGGCGTGCTCATCTCCGGGGCGCCGGGCGCGGGCAAGTCGACGTTCGCCCAGGCCGTCGCCGAACACCTCTCGGACAGCGACTACGCGGTGAAGACGATGGAGAAGCCCCGCGACCTGCAGGTCGGCCCGGAGATCACCCAGTACACCGCGCTCGGCGGGCGGATGGAGGCGACCGCCGACTCGCTGCTGATGGTCCGGCCCGACTACACCATCTACGACGAGGTGCGCAAGACCGACGACTTCGAGGTGTTCGCGGACATGCGCCTCGCGGGGGTGGGGATGGTCGGCGTGGTCCACGCCACCCGGGCGATCGACGCCCTCCAGCGGCTGGTCGGCCGGGTCGAACTCGGCATGATCCCCCAGGTCGTCGACACCGTCGTCTACATCGAGGCCGGGCAGGTGGACACCGTCTACGACGTCACGACGGAGGTGAAGGTGCCCGAGGGGCTGACCGCCGAGGACCTCGCCCGGCCGGTGATCCAGGTCCGGGAGTTCGAGACGGGGCGCCCGGTCTACGAGATCTACACGTTCAACCGGCAGGTCGTCACCGTCCCGCTGGAGGACGACGCGGAGGAGGCGGGCGTCGATCGGCTGGCGCGCCGGGAGATCGAGCGGGAGATCCGCTCGATCGCGAGCGGCCGCGTCGAGGTCGAACTCCAGGGCCGGGACCGCGCGACCGTCTACGTCGACGAGGACGAGATCTCGTACGTCATCGGCAAGGGCGGCGGCCGGATCGGCGACATCGAGGACCGGCTGGGGATGGACATCGACGTGCGGACCCACGACGACCGACCCGGCGGGGGGACCGACCGCGGCGCCGACCCCGGCGGCTCGGGGACGGGCGGGGAGACGGCCGGGACCGACGCCGACGAGGGGACGGTCGTCCGGCCGGAGGTGACCTCGCGGCACGTCCGCATCGAACTCGACGAACACGTCGGGGAGACCGTCGAGGTGCGCGCCGACGGCGACTACCTCTTCACGGCGACCGTCGGGCGCGGCGGCGAGATCCAGGTCTCGCGGGGGAGCGCGATCGCGGAGGAACTGGAGCAGGCGATCGACCGCAAGCGGCGGATCACCGTCGTGCCGGACTGACGGCGGCCGGGACGGGGGCGGCGGGCGGGAGACGGCTCAGTCGCACTCGGCGTGGGGCGCCTCGTCGGGGTCGGCCTCCTCGACCTCGTCGGCCTCCGGGTCGGCGTCGACGCCGCCGTCGGCCTCGATGGTTTCGGGGTCCGTGAGCTGGTAGAGGTTCTGGCGGGCGTCGGCGAAGTAGACGTCCTCGTCGACCACGCCGATCCCCTCGAGGCGCTCCAGGGCGTACCGGACGGTCCGCGCCGAGAGCATCGACTCCTCGACGATCCCCTTCTGGGTCAGCGGACCGTCGTATTCGAGCACCTTGTAGACGAGTTTGGCGCTGGGGGGGAGGTCGTCGAGTCCCTCGTCCCCGTCGGTTTCAGCCATTATCGTGACCGAGCGGTGCCACGGCAATAAAGATTGAGGAGTTCGGCACGCCCACGCGGCGGGCGCGGGGACGGCCGTGCGCGGCGGGGAGCGCGAGACGAACACCCTTTTGCCCTCGGATGGCGGAGGTGGGGTATGGCGACGGAAACGGGCGCCGGGCTCTCCGACCACCTCCGGGGCGTGACGGTCACCACCGCGGCGTGTCTCGCCGGGACGTTCGCGGCGCTGACCTCGGCGGCGGTCGTCGGGACCTCGACGGCCGCGGCCACGGACACCCGCGCGCTGGTCGTGCTCGCCGGGTTCGTCATCGTGCAGTACCCCGTCTTCCGGGCCGTCGGGATCGACGTCCAGGAGTTCGGCGCCAAGGACCACCTCTACGTGGCGTTTATGACGTTCGCGCTCTGGTTCATGACGTTCACCATCCTGCTGACCGCCGGCGTCTCGATCTAGCATGGCCGACGACAGCATCGCGGTCGTGGACCTGGAGCGATGCCAGCCCGACCGGTGCAACTACGAGTGCGTCGAGTTCTGCCCCCCGAACCGGTCGGGGAAGGACTGCATCATCACCCGCGAGGAGCAGTACGGGGAGGACGAGGAGTACGCGGGCGACCCCGAGCAGGTGTGGATCAGCGAGGAGATCTGCCTCGGCGAGACCTGCGGCATCTGCGTCGGCAAGTGTCCGTTCGACGCCATCGAGATCGTCAACCTGCCGTCGGAGCTCGACGAGGACCCCGTCCACCGGTACGGGGAGAACGCGTTCGCGCTCTACGGCCTCCCGGTGCCCGAGCCGGGCCGGGTGACGGGGCTGCTCGGCCCGAACGGCATCGGGAAGACGACCGCGGTGCGGGCGCTGGCCGGCGAGTCGATCCCGAACCTCGGCGCGGTCGACGAGGCGCCCGACTGGGACCGGGTGCTCGACCGGTACCGCGGCACGGAGCTCCAGACCTACCTCCGACAGGTGCGCGACGACGAGGTGAGCGTCGCGCGCAAGCCCCAGTACGTCGATCGGATCCCCGACCGGTTCGACGGGAACACCCGGGCGCTCCTGGCGGGGGCCGACGAGCGGGGCGTCCTCGACGACCTGGCCGACCGGCTCGCGATCCGCCCGGTGCTCGACCAGCCGATCGGCGACCTCTCGGGGGGCGAACTCCAGCGGGTCGCCATCGCGGCGACGGTCGCCCGCGACGCCGACTTCTACTTCTTCGACGAGATCACGCCGTACCTCGACGTGGGCCAGCGGGTGGCCGCCGCCCGGCTGATCGAGGACCTCGTCGGGGGGGCCGACCGGGCGGCCCTGGTCGTCGAGCACGACCTCGCGGTGCTCGACCTGCTCGCGGACGTCCTCCACGTCGCGTACGGCCGCCCCGGCGCGTTCGGCGTGATCACCGACGCCAAGTCGGTCCGCAACGGGATCAACGAGTACCTGCGGGGCTACCTCGACAACGAGAACGTGCGGATCCGCGAGGACGAGATCACCTTCGAGGAGCACGCCCCCCGGGAGTCGGTCGTCGGGGCGCCGCTGATCGAGTATCCGGCGCTCGGGTTCTCGTACGGGTCGGACGCGTTCTCGCTGACGGTCGACGCCGGGACGGTCTACGAGGGCGAGGTGCTGGGGGTGGTCGGCCCGAACGGCATCGGGAAGTCGACGCTGGCGAAGCTGTTCGCCGGGGCGCTCGACCCCGACGAGGGCGACCTGGAGAGCCGGATCGACGTGGCCTACAAGCCACAGTACGTCGAGGCCGACGACCCGATCAGGGTCGACGCCTTCCTCTCGTCGATCACCGACGACTTCGGCACCTCCTACTGGAAGACGGAGGTCGCCGACCCGCTCGACCTCGACCCGATCATGGAACAGCGGCTCCCGGAGCTCTCGGGCGGGGAGCGCCAGCGGGTCGCCATCGCGGCGACGCTCTCCCGGGACGCGGACCTCTACCTGCTCGACGAGCCCTCCGCCCACCTCGACGTCGAACAGCGGGTGCAGGCCACCTCGGCCATCCGCCGGTACGCCGAGAACAACGACGCCACGGCGATGGTGATCGATCACGACATCTACATGATCGACCTGCTGTCCGACCGGCTGCTGGTGTTCGAGGGCGAACCCGCCCGGCGCGGCCACGCGACGACCCCTCGGGGGATGCGCGAGGGGATGAACGAGTTCCTCGCGGCCCTGGACGTGACCTTCCGGCGGGACGGGCGGACCGGCCGGCCCCGCATCAACAAGCCCGGGTCGCAGCTCGACCGGGAACAGAAGCGCGAGGGCGAGTACTACTACACGGGCTGACCGCGGCGAGCGGCGCGGGCCGCCCCGCCGGTCCCGGCCGCGCGTGCGCCCACGACCCGCGGCGAGCCGAAAACCGACCGTCCGTCGACCGCGGCGCGGGGACGGATGCCAAACAATATTAAGAATTTAAGGATCATGGCTATCAGGTCGGACCGCGTTGACCGTCGTAATGCGACCGAGTTGCCGGGAACCCGACTCCGAAATGTACGAGTGTAAGGGCTGTGGCGAACGGGCCGAGGCGCCGGAGACCCGCACGTGCGGGTCCTGTGGCGGCGTGCTCATCAACATCGGCCGCTCGCGGGACCTGTAGTAGTCAGTCCCGCCGGCCGCGCTCGCGGACGTAGCGCTCGGCCTGTTCGATCAGCGCGTCGTGCGGGTCGACCGACCGGGTGGCGTCGATGCGGTCGATGGCGGTTTGCACCGCCGTGTCGCTCCGGACGGCGAGGACGGCCGCGGCGACGGCGGCGCTGCGCGACCGCCCGGCGGTGCAGTGGACGAGCGTCGTGTGCCCCTCGTCGAGCAGCGCGCGCAGGCCGTCGGCCGCGTCCCGGAAGTCGGCGTAGGCGTTGTCCGGCCCGTCGACCAGCGGCGTCGCCCGCACGCGGACGAACGGGGGGTAGGGGGTGGCCGGGGGCGCGGCCACCCGCACCACGGCGTCGACGCCGTAGCGCCGGAGCGCGCCGCTGTCGGTCGCGTCCTCGACGGTGCCGATGAGGAGGGAGGGCGCGACGCGGTCCATGCCCGCTACCGGACCATCCGGCTGCAGGAGCCACAGAGGTGCTCCTCTTTCACGTCGACCTCGCGGACCGTCGGGGAGAAGCTCATCACGCACCGCTCGTTGTCGCAGTGCTCCAGCCCGAAGGTGTGGCCGACCTCGTGGACCACCTCCTTGCGGACCCGGTCGGCGAACACCGCGTCGGCGGGCTTCGAGGAGATGCCGCCGTCAGAGGAGGTCTGGAGGCGGTAGGTGGAGATGACGGAGCCGTTGCCGTTGAGGTAGGCCAGGCCGAAGACGTAGTTGCGCCTGCGGTAGTAGAGGTCGTGGGTCGTGATGGCGATGTTCTTGTCGCCGGAGCCGACCCGGCCGGCGAGTTCGATGAACTCCTCGGCCCGGTGCTGGTTCCGGCTGCGGTCGAACGCGCCCTCGGGGACGGCCCGCTCGTCGTGGACCGTCACCTCGACGTCGTAGACGGAGCGAAGCGCGCCGGAGGCCTCGCGCTTGACCCGCGCCGGGACCTCCCCGACGGGCACGATGTCGACGAGCATGAACGTCGTTAAGTGACCTCCCCCAATAAATATCCCGACGTGACGGGGACCGGGACGGCGGCGGCGGTGGTCGAACGGCTCGCGGGCCACGACCGCGCCGTCGAGGTGGGGATCGGCGGCCGCCCGGAGGTGGCCGCCGGGCTGGCGGCCGCCGGCGTCGAGGTGACCGCCGTCGACGTCGAGCGGCCGTCCGGGATCCCTCCCGGGGTTCGGTTCGTCCGCGACGACGTGGTCGAGCGGGCCGCCGTCGTCGAGACCGATCCGGGCCCGTACCGGGGCGCCGACGCCGTCTACGCCCGCCGCCTGCCGCCCGAACTCCACCGCCCGACGCTCCGGGTCGCCCGCGCGGTCGGCGCCGACCTCCTCTTTACCACGCTCGGCGGCGACCCGACGCTGGTGCCCGTCGAACCCGAACAGGTCCCGGGCGGGACGCTGTACCGGCCGCGGGCCGGCGCGGGACCGGTCTGACCGGCGCCGGGAAAGCGAAGCGGACGGGGAGCACGCACACTGTGCGCTCGGGAGCCGAGCGCGGGCGCCGGCAAGAGCAAGACACTTCGGCGCGGGCCACGCCCCGGCCGACATGGGGCGGACGCTGGCCGTCGAGACCGTCGTGCTCGACATCGACGGGGTGCTGGTCGACGTCGCGGACTCCTACCGCCGGGTGATCGTCGAGACCGTCGAGCGCGTCCACGGCGCCGCGTTCGACCGCGACGCCGTCCAGCCGTTCAAGGACGCCGGGGGGTTCAACAACGACTGGACCGTGACCGACGCCCTGGCGCTGTACGCGCTGGCCCGGGAACGGGGGTACGGGGCCGACGTGGCGACGTACGCCGAGCGGATCGCGGCGGCGGGCGGCGGCCTCGACGGCGCCCGGGCGGTCCTCGCGGACGCGCTGGGCGGGGCGTGGCCGGCGGTCCGGGACGCGTGGGACCCCGACCGCCTGCGCGGGGTCTTCCAGGCCCTCTACCTCGGGAGCGACCTGTACCGCGAGATCGAGGGGGGCGAGCCCCCGGTCGAGGCGCCCGGGCGGATCCACGACGAACCGGTGCTCGTCGATCGCTCGACGGTCGCGGCGCTCGCCGGGCGGTTCGACGTCTGCGTGCTGACCGGCCGCCCCGCCGCGGAGGCCGACATCGCGCTCGACCGCGCCCGCCTCGACGTCCCCCCGGAGCGCCGGATCACGATGGACGACCCGGAACCCGGCAAGCCCGCCCCGGACGGCCTGATCGCCCTGGCCGAGCGGACCGGCGCGGCGGCGGTCGCGTTCGCGGGCGACACCCTCGACGACGTGCGGACGGCGACCGGCGCCGCGGACGCGGACCCCGACCGGACCTACCACGGGGTCGGCGTCCTGACCGGCGGCCTGACCGGCGAGGCGGGCCGCCGGAAGTTCGACGCGGCGGGCGCCGCGGCCGTCGTCGAGGACGTGAACGCGCTGCCGGACCTGCTCGTGCGGCGGTGACGCCCGCCCGCGCCCCGTCGGCGCGTCACGCAAGGCTTACTTCCGATCCGCCCCCCCATCCGGTATGCGAATCGCGCTGCTCGGCGGCACCGGCGACATCGGCGAGGGGCTCGCGCTCCGGTGGGGGCTGGACACGGACCACGAACTGCTCGTCGGGTCCCGCGACCCGGATCGGGGCGCGGAGAGCGCCGCGGCCTACGTCGAGGAACTCGCGGACCGGGGCGTCGACGCCGAGGTCGAGGGGCTGGGCAACGCCGCGGCGGCCGAACGGGCCGACGTGGTCGTGCTCTCGGTTCCCCCCTACCACGTCGGCGACACGGTCGAGGCGGTCGCCGACGGCCTCGGCCCGGGCGACGTGCTCGTCTCGCCCGCGGCGGGGATCACCCGCGACGAGGACGGCTTCCACTACCACCGCCCGGGCGCCGGCAGCGTCACCCGGGTCGCGGCGGAGGCGGCCCCCGACGGCGTCCCGACCGTCGGCGCGTTCCACAACCTCCCGGCTGGCCGGCTGGCGGACCTCGACGCCGACCTCGGGATCGACACGCTCGTCGTCGCCGACGACGCGGACGCCAAGGCGACGGTGGTTGACCTCGCGGAGGGGATCGAGGGGCTCCGGGCGCTCGACGCCGGGCCGATCGCCAACGCCCCCGAGATCGAGGCGCTGACGCCGCTCCTGATCAACGTCGCCGGGAACAACGAGGGGCTCCACGACCTCGGGGTCCGGTTCCGGTAGCGGGGTCCGAGCCGGTCGCCCCGGCGGCGCTCGCGCGGGCCCGCGGCCCCGGCGCCCCGGTCAGAACCGCGACTCGAGTTCCGCCCGCAGGTCGTCGACGGTCAGGTCGTGCATCGCGAGCAGGACCAGCAGGTGGTAGACCAGGTCGGCCGACTCGGCGACCAGCGCGTCCCGGTCGTCGTCCTTCGCGGCGAGGACGACCTCGGTGGCCTCCTCGCCGACCTTCTCCAGGGTCGCGTTCTCGCCCTTCTCGTGGGTGAACAGCGAGGCCGTGTACGAGCCCTCGGGGAGGTCGGCCTTGCGCTGCTCGATCGTCTCGAAGAGGGCGTCGAGCACGGACTCGGGGCCGGGGGCGGGACCGTCCGGCGCCGCCTCGTCGTCGGGCATACGGCCCGCGACGGGCGGCCGCGCCGAAAGCCCTGCGCTTGGCGGGCGCGCCGGGGGGCGGGGGAGCGAGGATCGGAACGGGAGGGGGAGAGCGGACGCCGGCGGGGCCTCAGGCCTCGACGGGGTCGGCGCCCCGGAGCGCGAGCCGGTGGATGCGGGGGTCGTCGGTCAGTTCGGGGTGGAAGGCGGTGCCCACGACGGGGCCCTGCCGGACCGCGACGGGCGCGCCGTCCCAGGTCGCGAGCACCTCCGCGTCGCCCGCGCGCTCGACCCGCGGGGCGCGGATGAAGACGGCGTGGAACGGCTCGTCGAGGCCGGCCACCTCCAGGGGCGCCTCGAAGCTGTCGGCCTGGCGGCCGAACGCGTTGCGCTCGACGGCGACGTCGAGGAGGCCGAGCGTCGCCACGCGGTCGTCGCGCGCGTCGGCCGCGGCGACGATCAGCCCGGCACAGGTCGCGAGCAGCGGCTTGCCAGCCGCGACGTGGGCGGCGATCTCCTCGTCGATCCCCTCGCGGGCGAGCAGCCGCGAGATGGTCGTCGACTCGCCGCCCGGGAGCAGGAGGACGTCACAGCCGGGGACGACGCCTGCGTCCCGGACCTCGACCGTCTCGACCGGCTCGTCGAGGGCGCGCTCGACGGCCGCGGCGTGTTCGGAGACGTCGCCCTGGACGGCGACGACGCCGGCCCGTATCATACCGCGTTCTGGGGGTCGGCGGAACAAAAGGGGCACGCTCCCGGTACCGGGCACGACCCGACCGGGGCCGGAACGAACGGGCGCCGGCGCCCGGCTCAGATCGCGACGACGTTCAGGATCTGGACGCCGACGCCGAACAGGACGCCGAACGCGACGACGGTCCGGGGGTCGATCCGGATGGCGTTGCGGTCCTCGGCGTCGAAGTACCGGACCAGCCCCGCGCTCGACATCAGCCCGCCGGTGTTCTGGCCGCTGCCGCTCATGGGACGCGGTGGACGGCCGCGACGCCTAAGCGTTTCGGCTCGGTCGCGCCGGTCGCAACTTCCGTCGGGGGCGGAAACCCTTTGAATCTCGGCGCGGTACGCGGGGACGAACCATGACCGTTCGACTGAAGGACTTCTACGCCGACTGGTGTGGCCCCTGCAAGACCCAGGACCCGATCCTGGAGGAGATCGAGGAGGACTACGAGCACGTCGAGTTCGAGAAGATCGACGTGGACGAGAACCAGGACGTGGCCAACCAGTACTCCGTACGGTCGCTGCCGACGCTCGTCGTCGAGGACGACGACGGCGAAGTCGAGCGGTTCATCGGCGTCACCCAGCGCGAGGACATCGAGGCGGCGCTGGAGAAGGCGGGCGCGTAGGCGGCGGGAGCGCGGGTCAGGCCAGCGGCGTCCGCTCGACCACGGTGCCGTCGACCGTGGGATACTGCTCGACGATTTCGCCCTCCGCGAGGTCCCCCTCCTCGACCATCTCCTCGAGCAGCCACCAGGCCAGTTCGACGTGCTCGGACTTCGCCGCGTAGAACTCGTCGGGGACGCCGAGTTCGCGCAGGCGGTCCGGGCGGCACCACGCCTTGCCGTAGACCAGCGTGCCGTCGTCGGTCACCTCGTCGAACTCGCGGCGGACGTTGCGGGCCATCCGTTTGAGGCGGTTGCGGTGCTGGGCCGCGTCCTTGAACACCGAGGTGCAGAAGTAGACCTTCGGGTGGGCGGCCATCTCCTCCAGGACGGCGCCTTTCGACCCCTCGACGGCCGACATGTGCCCCTCCTGGAGTTCGTAGCCCGCCTCCTGCATCCGCCGGTAGTTGCCCTGGCTCATCTCGAACTCGTTGACGTTGCAGAACTCCGCGGCGCCCTCGTCGAGGAACGTCAGGAACTCGGGTTCGGCCGCGATGCCGGGGATCTCGAACGCGGGCGTGATCCCCTCCTCGCGGGCGATGTACAGGATCTCCTCCCATTCGGTGCCGTGGAGGTCGCCCCACTGCTCGTAGGGGGGGTGGAACCTGATCTCGTCGAGGCCGGCCGCCGAGAGGCGGCGCATGTTCTCCCGGCCGCCGGTGATCCCGGTGTAGAGGTGCGTGTGGTGGTCCTCGCCGAACTCCCCCTTCAGGAGCGAGAGGTAGTGGCAGGTGCGGTCGAGCACCTCCTGTGGCTCGCCGCCGGTGATCGACGAGCCCAGGGCGTCCATCCGGCGGGCCTCCGCGAGCACGTCCTCGTCGGTCTCGACGCGGCGCTCGTTGGCGTAGACCGTGTCGACGTTCTTGCGGTTCTCGCCGAGCGGGCAGTAGAAGCAGTCGCGCTGGTCGCAGTAGCCGTAGACGAACAGCACCATCTTGCCGCCCTTGGCGCACTGCTCGCAGCCCTCGGAGATCACGGTAGCGGCCCGTAGCAGCGGCGACGACAAAAGCCGTGCGACTCGGGGGCGGTGCGAGCCGGGCGGCGCGCGGACGTCGGACGCAGTCGGGCGTCGGACGCGGCCGAAAACAATTATGTCGTGGCCGCCTATCGCCGGGCGATGCTGCTGGTCCTCTGTGTGGACCTCGACGACGACCTCGGCCGGAAGACCGGCGCGGAGACGCCGGTCGTCGGCCGGGACGCGGTCGAGGCGGCCGCGGTCGAGCTCGCGACCGCGGACCCGGAGGACTCGGACGTGAACGTCCTCTTCCAGGGCCTGCACGTCCACGACGACCTGACCGTCGAGGAGGAGATCGAGGTGGCGGCCGTGGCCGGGAGCGAGGGCGGCGACGTCGAGGCGAGCCGGGCGCTCGGCGAGGAGGTGGACCGGATCCTCGCGGGGCTGGCGACCGGCGAGCCGGTGAGCGCGGTCGTCATCACCGACGGCGCCCAGGACGAGTCGGTGCTGCCGGTCATCCGGTCCCGGGTGCCGGTGGACAGCGTCCGCCGGGTGGTCGTCCGCCAGGCCGAGGACCTCGAATCGATCTACTACACGATCAAGCAGGTGCTCGCCGATCCCGAAACCCGCGGGACGATCCTCGTGCCCCTCGGCGTCCTCCTGCTCATCTACCCCCTCGCGACAATCGCCACCCTGTTCGACGTGCCCGGGGCCGCGGTGTTCGGCCTGCTCTCTGCCGCGCTGGGGCTGTACTTCCTGTTCCGTGGCCTGGGGCTCGAACGGGCGCTCGACGACGCCGCCGAGCGGATCCGAACCGTGCTCTACGCCGGGCGGGTGACGCTCATCACCTACGTGGTCGCCGCGGCGCTGATGGTCGTCGGAGGGGTCCAGGGGCTCGCGCTCCTCCGGTCGATGGGGACGGCCGTCGGCGCCGACCCGCTCCTGGTGCTCGCGGCGTTCGTCCACGGCGCAGTCCGGTGGTTCGCCGCCGCCGGGATCACCTCCAGCCTGGGGCAGATCACCGACGAGTACCTCCACGACCGGTTCGAGTGGCGCTACCTCAACGCGCCCTTCTACGTGCTCGCCATCGCCATCGTCCTCTTCGCGCTGACGGGCTACTTCCTCCCGGGCGCCGGGGGCGTGACCGGGTTCTCGCTGACCGGCCTCGCGATCGCCCTGATCGTCGGGACGCTGCTCGGGGTGCTCTCGACGCTGGCGTTCGCGGTCGTCGAGTCGCGGGGCCGGGAGGTCGAGGCCGACACGTCGAGCGCCCCCTGATCGGGCCGGGCGGCCTCGACGCGACGGTCACGGTGCTCGACCGGCGGGCCCCCTCGCCGCGGCCGGTCAGTGCTCCCGCACCACGACGAACTCCGCGAGGTCCCGCAGATAGCCCCCGGCCTCGGGATCGACGACCTCCGCGGCGTCGAGCGACGCGAGCGCCCGGTCGGACCGCTCGCGCGCCCGTTCGTTCGCCGCCGCCAGCGAGAGGTCGGTCACCTGGACGACCGAGGGGCGGTCCATCCGCTCGTCCTGGCCGGCCGGCTTGCCCAGGTCGTCGGCGTCGCCGGTGGCGTCGAGCACGTCGTCGCGGATCTGGAAGGCGACGCCGACCCCCTCGGCGTAGTCGCCGAACGACTCGACGGTGAACGGGTCGGCCCCGCCCGCGACGGCGCCGAGTTCCGCGGCCGCGCGGAAGAGCGCGCCGGTCTTGCGGCGGGCGAGTTCCATGTACTCCGCCTCGTCGGTCGGGCGGGCGGCCAGTTCGGTCGCCTCGCCCTCGCCGAGTTCGACCATCGCCTCGGTGGCGATCTGCATCGCCTCCTCGTCGG